>NZ_LGSS01000001.1:300000-380998 GCF_001190785.1 Gottschalkia purinilytica
GTGTAAGTTCTGCTATATTATCAGCATGATCTCCTATACGTTCAATATCATTTATCGCATGAAACAAAGTCGTTACAGTAACATTTTCTTTATCAGTAAGAGGTATACCTGAAAGCTCTACTAAGTGATTTGTTATTCCTCTTTCTAATTCATTTATTCTCTTTTCTTCATCAAATACCTTGTGTGTTAATTTTTCATTTTTTGTATAAAAAGAATCTAGTGCAGTAGCTAAGTTATTTTGTACCATCTTTCCCATTCTTAATACTTCTTTTGATGCTTGACCTACTGCCACTGACGGAGTCTCCATAATTCTAGTATCTATATATTTTAAAACCTGATCTTCTGTTTCTATATCACCTTTAATTAAGCTTTCAGCTGCTTTAACTAGTAATCCTGCAAATGGAAGTTGTACTATTACATTTGCTAAGTTAAAGAATGTATGAGCATTAGCTATTTGTCTCTCAACATTTCCTGGAGACAATCTTAGCACTAATTCTCTAGTTGGATATTGTAATACTAGCATGAATAAAAGTGTACCTATTACGTTAAATAAAAAATGCATAAATGCTGCTCTCTTTGCTGTTCTGTTAGCTCCTATACTTGATAAAAGTGCAGTTGTAGTTGTTCCAATGTTATCTCCAAATAATATCGGCAATGCCATTCCTATATCTATAAGTCCTTGACTTGATAATGCTAATAAAAGTCCTATTGAAGCACTACTGCTTTGAAGTATAGTTGTTAATCCAAATCCAACTAATAAACCTACTACAGGATTGTTAAGACTAGATAGTAAATTTATAAAAGTTTCTGATTTACTAAGAGGCTTCAAAGATCCTGACATCATATCCATACCAATAAATAAAATACCAAAGCCTATTAATATCTCTGCATATTCTTTGTGCTTTTTATTAGAAGAAAATAACCATATTGCAACCCCTATACCAACTATAAGTGGAGCTGCATCCGAAAGATTAAAAGCTATTAACTGTGCTGTTACTGTAGTACCTACGTTAGCACCCATTATTACACCAACAGCCTGTTTTAATGTCATAAGACCTGCGTTTACAAATCCTACTACCATAACTGTAGTAGCACTACTACTTTGAATAACCATAGTTACAACAGCGCCTACTAAAACTCCCATTATCCTATTACTAGTAAGAATCTCAATAAGCCTTTTTAGTTTTTCACCTGCTGCTTTTTGTAAGCCTGTCCCCATCAAGTTCATTCCATATAAGAACAAACCTAATCCACCTATTACTCCAAAAGCTATTTGCATATTAAACCTCCTATACTTTTTTGTCCTCTATAATTTTTATGTCTATACTATAAATAGATTTAATATTTTAACAAACCCAATTTTAATACCATGTTAAATAATAATACATATTTAAATCCTTTTTGTTAAATCCATGTTAAATTTGTTAAATTAAAATACAAAAAGTAAAATTTTGTTTACAATATCCTAAACTAAATTTGGAAAGTTAATTTGCCTTAATGCTTCATATAGTATGATAGCTACAGAGTTAGATAGATTAAGAGACCTTGCTTTTTCTATGTCAACCATAGGAATCCTCATAGTCTGATTCTCATACTTTTCTAAAATATTTTTTGGTAAACCAGCTGTTTCTTTCCCAAATACCAAGAAACAATCATCCTCAAATTTGAAATCAGAGTAATTCATCTTTCCTTTAGTTGTGGCAAAATAGAACTTACTATTATCATATTTTTCTAATAACTCGTATATATTTTCATATGTATGTATATCAACTAAATCCCAATAGTCTAATCCTGCTCTTTTTACATATTTATCATCAAGGGAAAATCCTAGTGGCTTTATAAGGTGTAGTGATGCTCCTGTAGCTGCACAACTTCTTGCGATGTTTCCTGTATTTTGTGGAATTTCTGGTTCAAATAGTACAATATTTATCATAATAATATGCCCCCTTATTTATTAAATCTTCAATATAGATTTTATACATATATCATTATATTAACAATACTATTTATTTTAATTTTACTCATGAAATTGAATAGGACCAAATGCTATTATGAATTCTTGTTCAAATAAACTAAATGGAATATAAACAATTTTTCCGTCGTCCAACATATATCTATAATTATCTCCATAAATAACTCCTATAGAAGTCATCTTTGGATAAGTTTCTTCATGCTTTAATTTCAAACATGAATTCCCTATAATTAATTTAGTCATTTCTAGTATTATATTAATACAGGATTCATCAATTATTACAATAGGTACACCTAATATTTTAGATGCAATTGTTAATCCTAGTTCTTTTGGCATACTTATAGTAAATTGAAAAGATACGTCATCTATTATAACTCCTGAAATAACTGTAATATGATTATTAAAAAATATATAATCCTGTACTTCTACTTTTTTATCTAATAAATCTATATTTAATAACTGTTTTATAATATCTTTACTATTTTCTCTAAATGCTTTTACTATATCTGTATATACTATGCTAATTCCTCCTTTACACAAATAAAAATAGACTCTAAGATGTCCTTAGAATCTATTATTATATATAAACTATTTATTTATACTATACATGTTTAAATATAATTATTTAGCCAATAATTAATTTCTCTATAGCTTTTGCTACCCCATCGTTATCATTAGTATCTGTTACCATATCAGCTATAGATTTTATGTATTCTTCTCCGTTTCCCATAGCAACAGCCATTCCAGCATATTTTAACATAGAAGCATCGTTATAGCTATCTCCTATTGCTATTACTTCTTTACAATCTATCTTAAGTCTTTTACATAGCTTTTTTAGTGCATTTCCTTTAGATACTCCTAGATTCATAACCTCTATATTATTATGCCATGAGCTAACTACTTCAATATTTTCGTTTCCTGCTAATTCTTCTCTTATCTTCTCCTTTTTTTCTTCATTATCTTCTATTAATACTATTTTGTAAAAGTTAATATCAGGTTTATTTAGTATCTCTGAATAATTTTTTACTACTTCTATATTAATCCTATCATCAGAACATTGTTTTTTATTCCATTCTAAGTACATTAGAGCTGTCTTTGTCATTTCTTTTGCATAATAAGTATTGTTTCCAAAAAAGTGATAATACGTATTATATTTATTTGCTAACTCTATAGCAAATTTTAAATCTTCTTTACTTAAAAAATCTTCAAATAAGATATCCTTTCCATCATGGCTAGATATATATGCTCCATTACAAGATATTATAGGAGTTTGAATCCCAAGCAACTTAGCATAGTATCTACTTGCTGTAAATACTCTTCCAGTAGTAATTATAACTTTTACATTCATTTTACTTGCTAACTTTATTGCTTCTCTATTTTTCAGTGAAATTTCATTATTACTGTCTAACATTGTCCCATCCATATCAATAGCAATTAGTTTATACTTCATTTTCATCACCTCTATGTTATTTATACATTCTTTTATTTTTTCGAAGAAGGTATATAAAGAACGGTCCTCCAAGTATAGCTGTAACTATACCTACTGGTATTTCTGTAGGAGATATTATTGTTCTAGCAACAGTATCCGCAAATGATAAAAAAATTCCCCCAGCCAGTATAGAGCACGGTAATAGGTACTTGTAATTAGCTCCTATTATAAGCCTAATTATATGTGGAACTATTAATCCTACAAATCCAATAGTACCGCTTATAGACACCGATATTGCTGTTATAAGTGATGATACTATTAAAAGTATTAGCTTTGTTCTCTCCACATCTATTCCAAGCCCTTGAGCTGACTCTTCTCCCATTAACATAATGTTTAAATCTCTATAATAAAATAACAATATTAAAAAGCTTATAAGTGCAATTGGTAGAAACGGTATCAATCGATCCCATCCTTTTCCTGCAAAACTACCTAAAGTCCAATATATTATCTTATCCATATCCTTAGTTGATATAATCATCATAAAAGATAGCATTGATGTAAGTAGTTGACCTATTGCTACCCCAGAAAGAAGCAACGTAGTTATAGGAATCTTATTCTTTACTCTAGATATCCAATATACTAAAAAAATCGTTGATAATGCTCCTATAAATGCCCCAATTGAAATAAGTGATATATTAGAGCTATATCCTGTTACTCCTAAAACTATAAATATTCCAGCTCCAAAAGCAGCTCCTGATGAGATTCCAATTATATAAGGATCTGCCATAGGATTCTTAAATAATCCTTGTAGCACTGCTCCTACTCCTGCTAGTGAAGATCCTACCAGCATTGATATTAATACTCTAGGTATTCTAATGTTTAGTATTATGACTTCAGAGGATTTTGGTATATCGCTAGTATCTATAGATTTATTTATTAAAGGAATTTTCGATAAAATTATTCTAATAGTATCAATAACCCTTATATTAGCTGATCCTATTGTTGAAAATACAGCTATACTTAAACAAATTAATATAATTAATATAAATAAAACAAAGATAGGCTTATTATTATCTTTTATTTTATATTTAATCATTATTATCCCTACTTATCTAAATTATTATATATACTAAATTAAGGGTTCAAAGTATTTGAACCCTTAACTTTCTACTACGTTAGATTTTATTTAAAAAGTTCTGGATGTAGGCTTTCAGCAACTAATTTTAATCCTTCTGTAATTCTTGGTCCTGCTCTTGAAACAAGATTATCATCAAGAACGTATACTTTATTATTTTTTATTGCACTTATACTTTTTAACTGAGCTACAGATTTTAAATCATTCTCACTTCTTCCATGATTAGTTAATATATATACATCTGGATTCTTTTCTATAAGTTTTTCTACACTATACTGTGGATATTCTCCCTTAGCATCTCTACCAATATTCTCTCCACCAGCTAAAGTTATAAATTCATCTACAAATGATCCTATCCCTGCTGTTGTAAGAGGTTCATGCCATACTTCATAAAATACTTTAGGCTTATTTTTTATATTTTTAACTTTGTTAACTACTTCATCTTTCTGCTTGTTTATATTATTAATTATTTTTTTAGCTTGACTCTTAGTATTTGTTGCTATACCAACTCTTTCTAAAGTCTTATTAACATCCTGTATAGACTTTGGGTCTAGAGTTAATACAGCTATTCCTGCTTCTTTAAGCTTTTTATATGTATCTTCTCCAACTATTCCTGTTTGAATAACTAAATCTGGATTGAGCTCTATAATTTTTTCAATATTTGGATCTTGAAATCCACCTATTTTTTGCTTTGACTTTGCTTCTTCAGGATAATCACAGTAATCTGTTACACCAACTATCTTATCATCTAATCCTAATGAAAACAAAATTTCTGTATGATTAGGTGCTATTGATACTATTCTTTGTGGTTCTTTATCTATACTAACCTTATTTCCAAAGTCATCCTTAATTTTAACAGGATAGTTTCCTTTACTAGCTTCTGTTTTACCTGCATTCTCTTCTTGATTATTAGTGTTATTATTAGAACAAGCTATTAATAATGATGATACCATTAAAAGTATTAGAAATAAAATTGATATTCTTTTAAAATTGTTTTTCATGTTTTTCTCCTTTCGTGTATTAAATAAGTATTTTTTATAAATTAGTTTATACCTAAATAACCTAATTAATAATCATTATAAACTATTCCAGCGACAAACTCATTTTTGACTTAATATTTATATTTTCTTTTGATATAGTACCCTTATCTTTATCACCTTTAAACAGTATTATATTTCCTTCTCCATTTTTAATTGAATTAAAACTTATATTTGCCTTATCATCTTTTATTCTTATCATTATCCAATATACATTTTCATCTATTCTTCTAATTACTACTTTTTCAGATTTAAAGTTTTCATGTTCTGTAGCTATTATATAATCGTCACTATGTTTTATTTCTACTTTCGATATATTTATTAAAATCATACTATATATAGTATTATAACTCATATACTCCAAAATATCTGTAGTTTCAGGAATAGAAGTATTTAATATATCAGATAATGGATATTTACAATCATATAGTATATCTGTATGAGAACTGTTTATGTATATCTTTTTTCCATAAAAATTCGCACTATCACATGTTACAGTTCCATCTCCTAGGGTGGTTTTTATTGCATAAATAG
The DNA here is from genome assembly GCF_001190785.1 of Gottschalkia purinilytica. NCBI lineage: Bacteria > Bacillati > Bacillota > Tissierellia > Tissierellales > Gottschalkiaceae > Gottschalkia > Gottschalkia purinilytica. The sequence continues at coordinate 306,108 of NZ_LGSS01000001.1, forward strand.
GCTTTCCATCTTTCCACTTTTCTCTATTCTGTTTTGGTTCTCTTATACATATATGAGTATCAGTCTCTACCCCAGTTCCTATAATTATATAATTTTTAATCCCTTTATTTTTAAATGTTCCTTTTCCTTTATTTAAACTATTTAAAAATTCATTTTTTTCTGCCATTTCATATATATCCACATATTTTTTATTTTTCTCCTTGTCTTCAATAAATAGATAATCTCCGTATTCATATGTAGGTAACAACTCCTTAACTGAAGGAACCATTTTTCTAATTAGTTTTATATCACTTTTCTCTCTATTTTTTAATTTAAATATAAATAGAAAGCCTAGTTTTAATAATTTATAAAAAATATTTCTTTCTACATCTTCATATGGTAAATGTCCTCCACTCCAGAAATAATATGCATTTACAGATCCATAATTAGGTGTAGCTATCATTATAAACTTATTTATATCTTTTTTATAATTATCACTTTGAATATAATATCTAGTTACTATACCCCCCATACTGTGACTTATAATATTAACCTTATTTTTTCTTGTTACTTTTTTAGCTTTTTCTATCATTGGTATAAGATAGTTTTCTGCAGAATATGCATTAGATTCTCTCCAATTATAATAAGCAATAAATAAATTCTCTTCTTCCTTATATCCCATCCTTTCTAACATATTAATCATAGGTCTATAAACAAATTCAGATAATCCGAAATCATATCCTCCTGTGCCTGGTAATATACTTTCCCCTAAAGAACCCATTATGCCAGGAATAAATACTATAGGCGTATCATCCTTTTTTAATAACAACCTCTTAATAAATCCCATGTACATATTCACTCCTAAAAAGACTTTTTATAATTCATATGCTAATAATTACTATAAAATTTCATAAAAAAACTTAACTAAAACTAGAATTTAATTATATTATTAAGCCTTCATTATAAATTCTAATTAGTTAAGTCTACTATTTTAAAACTCTTTTATTTTTTATTATTTTGATCCTTTTCTTATTATCTGTTTTTTTGGCTTGTAGTAATCTTTGTGTAAAAGACCTTTCTCTACTACAGCTCCATTTTCATATGTTACTTTATAAGTATTTACTCTATATCCAACTCTTCCTTTTTGTGATACAACACTTTGACCTGGTTTTAGGGATTTATCTATTATTGTTTCAACTGTTGGTTTAACCCTTTCTACTATTTCACTTTCCATTTTTATAACTCTATTTGGATTCTTCTCTTTACCAAATAGTTTTATTAAAAGCTGATTACCCATTACATCTGCCTTTATATATATTGGCCAATCGAATGTATTTTTAAATTTTAGATCTAAATAATCATAAGCTACAGTAGCATCCTGACCATGCGGAACATATCCTACTGGTAAAGCATGATGGGTTCTTGCAACTATCTGTGTATTTGATAGTACTGCCGCATTATAAAGAGTACTAGATACTTGGCATACTCCTCCACCTTCTCCTGGAACAAACTCACCATTAACTATTATCGTTGCGTCCTTATACCCTGCACTTTTACTCCTAGGGCCTGTGGTTTTATTAAAAGAAAATACTTCTCCAGGCATTATAGTTTTTCCATCTATCTTACTAGATACAAGTCTTATGTTATGAACTCTATTTGCATCATTTGTTCCAAATGTAGTTGAAAATGATCCTATTTCCGTTTTTATTTGGCTTAAAGTTTCTTTAGTTACTGTAGGCTTAACTTCATTAACAGGTATTTTAATAAAATCTTCATTTTCTATTTTGTCTATAATTTCACTTTTAAGTTTCTTTTCATCAACTTCTAATCCTGATTCTTCAGGCGTTATTGTAAACTGACCATTGGAATATTGAATTTTGGCTTCTTTTTTATCTTTATTTACATCTTTTTTTATTGATGATATCAGATCATTTATTTTATTTTCATCTTTTACAATATCCATAGATATGTTTTTACCATTAAAGCTAACACTTATAATATCCCTTAGTCTCTTTACTATATTTCCTTTTCTTCCTATATCAAAAGCTTCTTTAACTCCTTTAGAATAATCATATGTTATACCCAAGTCCTTATATTTTACATCTTTTTTATAACTGTCATGTTGTAACAACACTTGTTTACTTTTTACGGCTTTATCTAGCTGTTCTTTTAAACGAGTCTCTGCATCTATAGTATTTAAAGTGCCTACAGATACTCCATTTACAGTAACACCATTGTATATTGTTTTTTTACTTAAAATACTATAAGAAAAAATTCCAATAGTAATTATAAGTAAGATAAAAAATATTAGTATAATTTTTTTAATTGTACTACTGTTAATCTCCATTTTCTCCTCCAAATTTATTAAGATTTTATTATAATATGTTATTAAACCATATATTGATATAAATATACTTTATGAATTTATCAATATATAAGTTATATATAATAAATATATAAATTTTGCACCTCAATAAATGTAGGAGATCTCTTCATCTATAAAATAATTTTTTAAATAAGTCCTTTACTTCTCCCAGTATATTTCAATATTGTCCCCTTCATTTAAAGGTTGTAGGTATTCAGCTCTTAATCCATTTAATCTAAGTACCAAACTTCCTTTTGGTTTAGATAAGTCAAAATTTATATATTTGAATATATCTATAAAATTCAATCTATTTTTTTTATAAGATATAGTTATCTTTTCTCCATTAACATTTAATGATATAGTTTTTTCTTTTGATTTATTGTTTCTTTCTTTTTCTCGTTGATTTGAACCTTTATCTATTTTTTCATAAAATATCTTATCATCTTTATTCAATATGTAACTCGAGTTTATTTTAATGTTATCTTTATAGCAAATATATTTATTTATATCTAAGTTTAATTTATTAAATAAATCTTCTAAAGTTATTATTTGTTCTACTTTAACTTGATCATTGTCTCTTATTAAATAATTTCCGTCAACTAATCTATTATTAACTATTACTTTTTCAATAAAATTATATTCTTTTTCATTAACATATAGTTTTTTATCCATATCTACAACGTCTCTTATTCTTATTTTAGGCTTACTTCCTTTTATAGCATCTTCTATTTTCACTATATCTCTGTTTTTTAGTTCATACTCTAAATCTTTTATTTCTCCATTAACATATATTTTAGCAGGATCTCCTATTTCACCTATGGATACTTTTCTTTCATCGTTAAAATAGTATATCAGTTCTTCACCTCTTTTTGCTATAAGTTTTCTCGGATTGTAACCAATTAGTAACAATGCATCCATAACTCTATAACTATTTGTATTAAACATTTTTAATTTTTCATTATTTACTGTAACCTCTATGAAGTTATCATAATTGTCACCCATAGATATTGTAGCTATTCCAATAGGAGTTATTGCATTTGATCCTTTTATATTATCTGTTATACCTTCTACATTTTCTATTATACTTGTATCCCTTACTACGACTCTTTCTTTTTGAAGCTCTAGGAACTCAGCTATATAATCATCCAACCTAGGAATTTGACTACCTCCACCTATAAGAAATATAGCGCTAGGAGACTTTTCATTAAGTTCTAATATTTTCTCCGATATTTCTTTTGCAAGCAATCTTATTGTATCATCAATTTTATTTAATATCTCTTCTGTAGTCATTTCATATTTTATACCCACTATATCTTCAAATTCATGAATATCTTTTATATTTAATTCGATTTTTAGCTTTTCTGCCACATCATAGTCTAGCAAGAATACCTTTGAAATTTTTTCTGTTATTTCATCACCTGCTATTGAAGCCATTGCATACGCACATATGCTTCCATCTCTAGTTATAGCAATATCTGAAGTTCCAGCACCTATATCTACTAAAGCTAAATTTAATAATCTTAAATTCTTTTTTATAGCCACATTTATGGCTGCCATAGGCTCTAAAGTCATGTTCTTAACCTCTAATCCAACTCTATCCATAACTGTATGTAAGCTATTTACAACAGTGTATGGCAAAAAAGTTGCTAATACATCTATAGTTATATTACTTCCTCTATGGCCTTCTAAGTTTTCTATAAGAACATCATCTAAATAATAATTTACTACTGTATATCCTACGCAATAATACCTTACTCTTTGATCCTGCTTTTCCAAATCTTTATCTAGCTTTTCTTGTGTATCTTGTATAGCTTCCATCTCTGCACTTCTTATAGTTCTTATATCAATCTCTCTAGTTATATCTACATCTATAGTTGTAGAAGTTCTACAAGTTTCTAACGATCTACCTGCAGCTGCTATACATACCTTATTGAGAGTAGTACCTACTTTGCTTTCCAAGCTTTCTTTTACTCTTCTTACAACATTCGTAACACTATTTATATCATGTATTTGTCCATCATACATGGCTCTTTTTTCATGCTCAATTATATCACTAGCTATTATTCTAAAATTCTCATTCTCTTTTACTCCAACAATACCTATTATCGTTCTAGTTCCTATATCCAAAGAAAATATTAATTCATTATTAACATTTGAATTCTCAATCATACCTGTATCACCTTTCAAAATATAGTAATACAGATTATATTCTTCAAGAATGTGAAAATTTCCTCTTTATATGACAAAATTCAATATATAATAGTTCAATATATATAGTTCTTATATATAATTATATGTTCATATATCTTAGAATTTACTATAAACAAAAAATCCTACTAGCATATATTACTTCTCAGTAGGATTGTTAACTTTATATTTTATTAGTAATTTAATTAACTACCTGTTGCTTTTTTATAATAACGACAGTAATCTGTTAATGGACATAGATGACATTGAGGATTTCTTGCTTTACATATTCTTCTACCATGAAATATTAGCAAATGATGGGCTCTAGACCACTCTTCTTCATCTATATTTTTCATCAAATCTTTCTCTGTATCGTCTACATTATCACTATCTGCAAGTCCAATTCTATTTGATACCCTAAAAACATGTGTATCCACTGCTATAGCATTTTTACCAAAAGCATTGCTAATAACAACATTAGCAGTTTTTCTTCCTACCCCTGGTAACTTTACAAGCTCTTCTCTTGTATCTGGTACAGTAGAGTTATAATTATTAACTAGCATATCACAAGCTCTAAGTATATTTTTACTTTTATTTCTATAAAATCCTGTACTTTTTATTAGATCACTAAGTTCTTCTTCACTTAACGTTAAAAAAGCTTCTGGAGTATTATATTTCTTAAAAAGTTCTTTTGTAACAATATTTACTCTTTTATCTGTACATTGAGCAGACAATACAGTTGCTATTAAGAGTTCAAAAGGCGTACTGAAATTAAGCTCACAAGTAGCATCTGGATAAGTCTCTTCTAGTATTTCCAATACTTTATTTATTTCTTTCTTTTCAAGTACTTTCTTCACTTCATCACCTTTTCTATATAATGTTTTTTAATTAATCTATAATATTTCTATTTCATGATATATAACTTCTACCCTTCCATCTCCTTCTATAAACTTTAAAACAGTTGAAATTATTTGATTAGCATGTGTAGTGTCATTAGTAACACAAGAAAATCCTATAACAGAATTTTTCCAAGTATCATTAAGATCTATCTCAGCTATAGAAATATTAAACCTTGACCTGACTTTACCTATTATGCTCTTTATAACTTGTCTTTTATCCTTTAAAGAGTTAGCCTCATATATCCTAAGTTCTAATGTGCATGCCCCTATAATCATGTTATTCACCTCTTATGAGAAGATAAAGTACTGAAATATTTTATTAAGTTATTTATTTCATCAATAACAGTTTCATTTTTTTCTTTTAGAATGTGTTTTTTTAATATTTTGGTTCCCTCATCTAAATCAATTTTTAATAATGCCCAAGCTGCATACTCTCTTATCATACTACTATCATCTTTCAATCCCTGTTCTATAAGTCCAATTGAATCTTTATCTCCAATATTTCCAAGTGCTATTATTGCATTTCTTTTCAATACATTTTTACCTCTCCAACTTCCTGCCATATGTCCATATTTCTCTTTAAATTCCTTATTAGATAATTGAAATAGTTCTTTTATTTCTATATATCCATTAGTAGACATAGGTATAAAATCTTTATTCTTACCTTTTGTTATTCCTTTATTTTTAGGACACACAAGTTGACAAGTATCACACCCATATATCTTTGTACCCATTTTATCTCTTAATTCATAAGGTATTTTATCTTTTGTTTGTGTTAAATAAGATATGCACCTTCTTGCATTTATTTCATAGTTATCACCTATAGCGTTTGTTGGACAAGCTTTTAAGCAAAGTGTACAATCATCACACTTTGCTTTTATTCTCTCATCACACTCTATATCTAAATCTGTTAATATATACCCAATAAATATAAAAGAACCATATATATCATTTACTATACAACAGTTCTTTCCATACCAACCTATACCTGACTTACTAGCAAGCTCTCTATCTATAAGAGGTCCTGTATCTACTCCTATAAAATATTTAAAGTCAGTAACCTTTTTTATTTCATTAACTAACATGTTCATTTTATGCTTAAGTACATTATGATAGTCTTCACCCAAAGAAGACTTTGATAATCGTCCACTTAAGTATGGTCTTTTTTTCGTTTCATAATCTACATTATAGGAAATACCTATTACTATTATTGTCTTGACTTCATTTAAAGTATTCAATGGATTTAATCTTAAATCTATATCTTTTTCTTCAAACTCTGTTTCATATTTCTTTTCTCTTCTATTTAATAAAAATTTATCTAAATGCGAAAATTTTTCTCCATTGGTGAAACCAACTATATCTATATTTAAATCCTTAGATTTATTCTTAATATACTCTTTCAAGTTCATTTATGTCATTCCTTATTATTCATAGTTTACTGCAAATGTTTTTACTCCTTCGAAGGGCCATATTTTTGATATAGCTTTTCCTTTTATATTATCTAATGAAACAAATCCAAAAGTTCTACTATCATTACTGTTATTTCTATTGTCACCTAATACAAACACATGTCCCTTTGGTACTGTTCCATTAAGTATATTATAATCTCTTTCAAAATATTTTTCACGTTCAATATAGTTTTCTAAAAGTAATTTTCCATTTATATATATATCATTTTCTTTTATCTCAAATTTGTCACCTTCAACAGCAATAACTCTTTTTATAAATAATTCATTTCTATCTATAGGAGGTCTAAATATAATTATTTCACCTCTTTTAGGTTTAGTAAATTTATAATGAATTTTATTTACTAATACCTTATCCTTTTCTTTTATTGTACTTAACATAGAGCTACCATGTATAATAGTTAAACCCACTATATAATTTTCTATAATTATTCCTATTAGTAATGATATTACTGATAGCTTGACTATGTATAAGAATTTAGACATTAGTTTTTTATACAAATAACCACTTCCTATCTTTAACTTAGAATATGAAAAGTAGATATAACTACTTTTCTATAAATATTGTCATTATTAACAGCATTTATACTATTTTATTCACTAAGTCGTAGAAAATGATTATTTGTATATACTATTTTTTATATGTTCACTAAATATAATGAGGCTGTCTCCTCTACTTATGAGACAGCCCCATTATACTATACATACTCTTTTAATAACTTAATTTCTTCTTTATATCCTTCTAACTCATTAGGTGTTTCTAGTAAGAATGGTATGTCTTTTAATTGGGGATGTTTTATTATATTTACTATAGCCTCTAAACCTAAGGTGCCTTTTCCTATCTTTTCGTGTCTATCTTTATGAGAATCAAACTCGGTCATACTATCATTTAAATGAATAGCTTTAAGTTTATCTATTCCAATTGTTTTATGAAATTTTTCCAAAACATCATCTAATTCATTTACTATATCGTAACCTGCTGAATATATATGACAAGTATCAATACAAACTCCCATTAATTCTGAATATTTTACTTTATCTATAATTGCTTTTAACTCTTCAAAAGTACTCCCTACTTCTGTTCCTTTTCCAGACATAGCTTCTAATAAAATCATAGTACTTTCATTCCCTGTTATGACTTCATTTAGTCCTGTAGCTATTCTTTCTATACCATATTCAATTCCTTTTCCTGTATGGCTTCCTGGATGAAAATTATATAGTGAGCATGGTATAGTCTCTAATCTCTTTAAATCATCTTGAAATGCTCTTTTGGCAAAGTCCCAAGTGTCTTCTTTATGAGATGCCATATTTAGTGTATATGGAGCATGAGCTAGTAAAGGTCCAAACTCATTATCTTTCATTATTTTTTTTAAACCTTCGATATCTTTTATACTCAATTCTTTTGCTTTTCCGCCTCTAGGATTCCTAGTAAAAAATTGAAAAGTATTAGCACCTATTTCTAATGCTACATTACCTGCTGCTTTAAATCCTTTAGATATTGATAAATGGCTTCCTATGTACATAATTCACACCTCTTTTTATTATATAATTATAAACTGTATTCAAAATCATATAGTAACTTATGGTTAAGTTTTGTGTCAATATCTTCCTCCATACATACTATAAAATATATACCTATGATCGGACCATAATGGTTAGGAGGTTGATTGCGTGTTTTTTAAAAATAAATACTCTATAGACAACATAAGAAAATATATAGTTGGTTTTGATAAAAAAGTTATCTTAAGAAATGGTAAAAAAACAGTTTATATAAATTTTGATAATGCCGCTAGTACACCAGTATTATTACCCGTATTAGATAAAGTAAATCATTTTTTAGAGTGGTATTCTAGTATACATAGAGGAACTGGATATAAATCTAGAATCTCTACTGATATTTATGAAGAATGTAGAGATATAGTTTCTAGTTTTGTAAATTGTGATAAAAATAAAAATGCTATTATTTTTGTAAAAAATACGACAGAAGGAATAAATAAGCTATCATATAGGCTAAATCTTTCTTATAATGATATAGTCCTAACTTCTTTCATGGAACATCATTCTAATGATCTTCCTTGGAGAAACAAAGCAAAATTACTACGTATAAAGTTATTAGATAATGGTCAATTAGATTTAGATGATTTAGAATATAAATTGAGATTATATCAGGGTAAAGTAAAGCTAGTAGCAATAACAGGCTGTTCTAATGTAACAGGATATATAAATGATATACACTTTATTTCTAGTATAGCACATTCATACGGTGCTAAAATTCTAGTAGATGCAGCTCAACTAGTTCCACATAGAAAAGTTAATATGAAAGGTTATAAAGATGATGACTATATTGATTTTTTAGTTTTTTCAGGTCATAAAATGTATGCTCCATTTGGAACCGGAGTTTTAATAGGTCCTAAATCTGTATTCGAAAATGGAGATCCTGAATACTCCGGGGGTGGATGTGTATTAAGTGTATCTGAAGATCATGTATACTGGGATAGTCCTCCAGAAAAAGAAGAGGCTGGTACTCCCAACGTTGTAGGCGCAGTATCTCTTGCAAGTTCAATTAAAATTTTAGAAGAAATAGGATTCAAAAATATAGTTAATCATGAAAAAGAATTAACAAAGCATATATTTAGTAAATTACAGACATTTAAAAGCCTAAATTTATATAATGTAAAAAAAGAAATCTCTCTTAATAATATAGTTGGTGTTGTTCCTTTTAACGATAAAAATATATCTCATTTATTACTAGCAAGTCTGTTATCGTATGAAGGTGGAATAGGAGTAAGAAATGGATGTTTCTGTGCTCATCCTTATGTGCATAAGCTACTAAAATTAACTCCTCAAGAAATAATTAAACTTCAGCAAGATATATTATTTGGTAGGCTTGAACACATACCTGGCTTAGTAAGAGTTAGTTTTGGTATGTATAATACAAAATCAGAGGTAAATAAATTTATAAAAACATTAGGATATATTATAGAAAATAAAGATGACATATTGAAGGAGTATATTTACAATAAAAAGACTAATGAATATATACCTAAAATATTACCCGAAGGAATGTTTAATGAATTTTACCTGTAATATAGTCTCAATTTCTGCCTAATTTCTACAATATTTTTACAATATTTCTACAATTTTTTTTATTGAGTTTATAACGTATAAATAATATGTTATAATCTTGATAGTTACTTTAAGAAGAGAGGGTTTGAATATGTTCAGCAACAAAAGAAGCTTTTTAAAAAGATTTGACTTTACATTATTTATAACAATAATACTATTAAGTCTATATGGAATTTTGGTTATAGCTAGTGCTACTGCTTCTCAAAATAGCATGGCATTTATTAAAACTCAGGCAATATCTACAGTGATAGGTATAGCTATTATATTTGTTTTATTAAATATAAATTATGATACTTTCGGCAAGCTATACCTATTCATATATGTAGTTTGTAATCTGCTACTAATACTAGTTTTGGCAATAGGTGTTGAAAGAAACGGTGCAAAAAGCTGGATTGCATTTGGCGGTTTCGGTTTCCAACCAGCTGAGTTCGTAAAAATAGGAATTATAATATGTGTAGCTAAGTACATTGAAAAAAACAAAAGTAAAATAAATGAATTATTTACACTTGCAAAAGTTTTAGCTTTCTCTTTCGTTCCAGTTGTATTAATACTAGTGCAACCAGACTTTGGTACTGCCATGGTTTTTGTTTTCTTTATATGTATAATGCTATTTGTAGCTGGTTTAGATCTAAAGTACATATTATATGCAGCTATAGCAGGAATATGTAGTTTACCACTTGTTTGGTTCTCATTAAAAGGTTATCAAAGAGATAGAATATTTAACTTTTTAAATCCTTCTATGGATGTTCAAGGTTCAGGATACCAAGTTATGCAATCAAAGATTGCTGTTGGTTCAGGTAAAGTATTTGGAATGGGTCTATATAACGGTAATCAAACCCAGTTTGGATTCTTACCAGAAAAACATACTGACTTCATATTTGCTGTTTTGGGAGAAGAATTAGGACTTATTGGTGGTATAGTTTTAATTGTACTATTTTTTATAATGATGTATAGACTTATAATAATAGCAAAAGAATCAAGAGATTTATTTGGCTCTCTTATAGTAACAGGAATAGCTGCTATGATGTTTGTTCATATACTTGAAAACATAGGTATGACTATGGGAATTTTACCTGTAACAGGTATACCTCTTCCTTTTATTAGTTATGGAGGTACGTTCCAGCTTTCCAATATGATCTGTATGGGACTGGTTTTAAATATAAGTGTAAAACGAGATAGACTTAGCTTTTAGCTAATTTCCGAAAAAGATGCTTTTGAAAGCATCTTTTTTTATATAAAATTTGTTAAGAAAATTTGTCTTATTTCATTTGTAATATATACCTATTATGGTATAATTTTATAAAGCTTTTCTTAAAAGGAGATAAGACATGTTCTACAACAAAAGTTTCTTAAAGAAATTTGACTTTACCTTATTTATCACAACAATACTATTAAGTTCATATGGAATTCTAGTTATAGCTAGTGCCACTGCTTCTAATGATAGTTTCGCATTTATAAAGACTCAAGTAATATCTACAATATTAGGTATAATTGTCATATTCATTTTATTAAATATAGACTATGAAATATTCGGAAAGCTATATTTGTATATATATGTAATTTCCAATGTCCTGCTTATTCTGGTCTTATTTATAGGAGTTGAAAGAAAAGGTGCACAAAGTTGGATAGCATTCGGAGGATTTCAATTTCAACCAGCTGAATTCGTAAAAATAGGGATTATAATATGTGTAGCTAAATATATTGATATTAATAAAAATAAAATTAATGAATTATTCACACTTGGAAAAATACTTATATTTTCTTTTATTCCAGCAATTATTATATTTAAACAGCCAGACCTTGGTACTGCTTTGGTATTTATATTTTTTATATTTGTAATGTTATTTGTAGCTGGTTTAGATGTAAAATACATATTATATGCAGCCATAGCAGGAATATGTAGTTTACCACTTGTTTGGTTCTCATTAAAAGGTTATCAAAGAAATAGAATATTTACCTTTTTAGATCCCTCTATGGATGTTCAAGGATCTAGCTATCAAGTTTTACAATCAAAGATTGCTATTGGTTCAGGTAAAGTGTTTGGAATGGGCCTATATAATGGTAGCCAAACACAATTTGGATTCTTACCAGAAAAACATAATGATTTTATATTTGCTGTTATAGGAGAAGAGTTAGGACTTATTGGTGGTATGGTTTTGATGATACTATTTTTTATAATGATGTATAGACTTATAATGATAGCAAAAGAATCTAGAGATTTATTTGGTTCTCTCATAGTAACAGGAGTAGCTGCCATGATGTTTGTTCATATACTTGAAAATATAGGTATGACTATGGGAATCTTGCCTGTAACAGGCATACCACTTCCTTTTATTAGTTATGGAGGTACATTCCAGCTATCTAATATGATTTGTATAGGGTTAGTTTTAAATATAGGTGTAAGACGAGATGGACTTAACTTTTAAAAAGGATGCTTTTAAAAGCATCCTTTTGTTTTTTATTTAGGCATTTGTTCCAATATTTCATCTCTAGTTAATGGTTGATCTATTAATATATGTCCCATAAGTGTCTCTTGTTTTTTACCATCAACTAAGAACTGTACTTTTTTAATATGATCCAATTGTGTTAGTGATAGAACTACTGAGTTTATTATTGAAGACTCTTCAAGAGAACCACCATGCAAGTTTTCACTTGATAAATCTACCATAGCAGTATCCCCTTTAACTTTTACACTTGATACTTTGATATCATCTCTAATAGCTTGCATATAGTCCTTTTCTTTTGGCTTTTCCTGTAGTTTTTGCACTATAGCTTCTTCTATAGTTTGATTACCTTTTGGCTTTACAACTACTTTATCTTCAACTAACTTACTAGCATCTTGATTAGGTATATAAACTTTAACTTCTTCTTTACTTTCTTTGCTTTCTTTGCTTTCATCCTTATTACTATCTTCAGTAATTTCTTTTTCCTTTTCCTCTTCATCTTCTTTAACATTTTGATCTTTTTTATCAATATTTTTTTCTATTTTATTTTTTCCTTTGTTATCTACCTTACTTTTTTCATCCTTTTTACAAGCTGATACTGTTACAACTAAAGATAAACTTAATAATATAGCTACGATTTTTTTGATCATAACATAATCCTCCTTTATGTAAAAATTAAAGTCCTTAATATATAGATTAAATGTTATTGCTATTATTTTCAACTTTTTTTATAAAATTATAATAATTATTAAGTTCAATTAACATAATATTTCTAATATAATTTTAAGGAATAATTGATTGGAACAAGATAGTTATATTGGTTACAATACCCAAGTTTTGTTCCCAAAATCAGCTATTTTTAAAAAGTATCTATAACATTATATAAAGGTAGCAGTAATATTTCTGCTACCTTAACCTCTTATTTTATTCCTTTTTATATACTTTATAACTGTTTTATAAACGTTATTTTTACAAGATATATTTTCAGGAAGAGTATCAAATATTTTTACTAAATCTGTTTCACTCCATACAGGCTTAGGTTCAAATCTTTCTACGTCTGCACTAAATATAGCTATTTTATCTTTTCCACCTTTTCGTTTTAAAGTGTAATAACCTAATGCCTTTATGTTAGTTATCACAGCTCCTGCTTCTTCAAATGCTTCCCTTATTGCGCATTCTTCTAAAGTCTCACCTGATTGTATTTTTCCAAAGGGAAATTCCCAAACTTTTCTTTTAGGGTTAAAAGCCATAACTAAACCATTATTATAAAATAAAAAGACTATACTTCCATTACAATCTCCAATATTTTCGATAGAACCTTTAGACAAATTAATATCTATATTATCTCTAGCACTATTAGTACTAAATATACGGTTCATCTTATCACCTACTAAATATGCTTTTCTTTAATGTTTCTAAAATATATTATGCAGTAAAGTAACAAGTGTACCAAAATTATACTAAATTATTTTAATAACAGCTTCCTCCTATAAACTCTTTAATAATAGATGTACAAGGTATACTATCTTCATTCTCTATAGTTTTAAAGTAACTTAAAAACTTTAATAATCTTTTACTTTCTCTATAATATACACTTTTCTTGGTAATTTTCTTTAATAATGGCTCTGCGTATTTTTTTAATATAGAGAGTTCATAAACTAAAGATGAGTTAAACATTGCATCTGCTTCCTCTTGAAAAGGAAATATACCTCTTTCTTCGCCTCTTCTTACAGAATCCCATAACTCTAAAGTTCTTTCAGCATCATTTCCTCTATATTTATAGTCTCTCACTATTCTTCTTATAAGTCTTGTATCTGTAGTATGTATTCTATTATGACTATCTATATTTAGCTGTGTAAGTGAACTTATATATATTTTAAACTTATTTTTCTTTGGTATAGAAGCTGTTAATATTTCATTAAGTCCATGTATCCCTTCTATTATTAATAATGTGTTTTTATCTAGTTTTATTTTATTTCCACAGTACTCTCTTTTTCCAGTTATAAAATTAAACTTAGGTATTTCTATCTCTTCTCCCTCTAATATTTTAACTAAATCTTTGTTAAATAAGTCTAAATCTATTGCATCAATAGATTCAAAATCATATTCCCCATTCTCGTCTATTGGAGTATTTTCTCTATCTACGAAATAATCATCTAGTGATATAGATATACTATCTTTACAGTTTACCTTTAACTGAGTATCTAATCGACGTGCAAAAGTAGTTTTTCCAGAAGAAGTAGGTCCTGCAATTAATATCAATTTAATATCCTCATTTTTACATATTTCATCTGAAATATGTGCTATTTTCTTTTCATGTAGTGCTTCAGATATTCTTATAATACTTCCTATTTCTCCTTTATAAACTTTATCATTAAGGGCACCTACATATCCTATATCTAATATATTAGCCCACTTTTCAGTTTCTCTAAATATGTTTGCTAGTTTATTCTGTGGTTTAAATTCAGGTATATCATAATCATGTTCTTTGATAGGATGCTGCAGTATTATTCCATTTCCATATGGTATTAAGTCAAATTTTTCTATTATTCCAGTATAAGGAGCAAGATATCCATAGAAGTTATTAATGAAGTTATCTAAATTATAAATATGCATTTTATCTTTTCCAGATTGTTTTAAAAGTCTAATTTTATCGTACATTCCTTGATCTTCGAATATATTTATAGCTGTATCTATGTTTATTAATTCTCTTATTATTTGCATATCTTTTTCTATTATCTCTTTCATATATGATTTTATATTTCTTATATCATCTTCAGTAATACTAGTACCTTTATGTAATTCAGTATATATACCCTTACTTAAGGAATGTTCTATTGTTACTTCACAATTTTCAAATAAATCTTTACACGCCTTTATATATATGTAAGTTAAAGTCCTAGTATAAATTCTTAATCCATCATTATCTTGTATATCTATAAACTCAATATTACAGCTTTCTTCTAATGGATAATCCAAATGCTTTATTTCATTATTTATTACTGCACCTAAATATTTTTTATAATCTTCTTTATACATAAGTTTAAGTATATCTTTTAATAAAGTTTTTTTAGGTATAATTATGCTTTCGTTATCAACTATAACCTTTATCTCTTCCATCACACCATCACCCCAATTAATATAAGTCATTCACAATCTAATATATATTTTTTCCTTTTTATATATTACCTTTTTCTTCATCTTTTAGCAAATCCCAATAAAAAATAAGTTCCTTTTCAAAGGAACTTATTCTCAAAATTATATTTAATTTTTAGTAAGGTGTAAAAGGACTATTTTCTGAAATAGATGATAACGCACTTCCTGCTTCATCAACATGCTTATCTCTAATAGCTAAGTCTCCTAAAGCTACTATACCTACTATCTTACCATTTTCAACAACTGGAAGTCTTCTTATTTGATTTTGAGACATGATTTTTGCTGCTTCGTTTACATCTGTTTCTGGACTTACAGATATAATATTTAAAGACATTATATCTCCTACTGGTGTATTTAAGCTAACACCTTGAGATATCCCTCTAATCACTATATCTCTATCTGTAATGATTCCAACTGGAACGTCTTTTTGATCACATACAGGTATAGATCCAACATCTAAGCTTCTCATTTCATTTGATACTTCTTGTATATTAGCGTTTGTACTAACTGTTTTTACATGAGAACTCATTATATCTCTAACTTTCACTATTATTACCTCCTAAATATATTTTTGTACATATTTAGGTTATGTAATTTTAAAAATTTTATAAAACTTTTTATTGCACTTAAACCTATATTTTTCAAGCATTGAATAATTCTTTTTCTATAAAGATTAAGTCTCTATCCATGTTGGCTGTAAACTCTTGTTCATTCAAATATTCTAATTCTTTTTCAAGTCCATTAAATACTATTTTATAAGCATGTAAAAATTGATCTTTTAATTTATACTTCTCTTTAAGCTCTCTATTAAGCTTAACATTTCCATATTTAGTATCTCCTATAATAGGATGTCCTATAGATGATAAATGTGCCCTTATTTGATGAGTTCTTCCTGTTATTAAATCTATTTCCAATAGAGTATATTCACCATTAGTTTTCAATACTTTTATATCAGTATTTATTTCCTTTGAATCTTTTTCACTTTTTTTAGTAACTACTACTTTATTATCTTTTTCATTTTTCTTTAAATACCCTTTTAATTTTAAGTTTTTAGTCATATTTCCTTTTACAATACATTTATAATACTTTTTTATATTGCCTTCTTTTATAGATTTATTTATGAGCTGTAAAGATGTGAAGTTTTTAGCTCCTATTATTAGTCCACTTGTATTTCTATCTAGTCTATTGCATATTGATGGTGTAAAAGTTTTTTCTAATCTAGGAACATATTCTCCTTTAGCATATAAATATCCTACTAATTGATCTACTATATTAGATTCTTTATAGTCTTTCTCTGTTGAATGAGATAACATTCCTTTAGGTTTATTTATTAGAATTATATTGTCATCTTCATAAATTATATCTAATCTAATATTTTTTATTATTTCCTTCTCATTTTTTTTAAACTTATCTATGGTTTCTTCAGAAAGATATAAGTTTATCTTATCCCCTTCTACAACTATGTCTTCTGGATTAGCTTTTTTTCCATTAAGCTTTATTCGTTTCTTTCTTAACATTTTATATATAAAGCTTTTATTAGCATTTGAGAGATATTTTTTTAGGAATCTATCAATCCTTTGATTATGTTCATTTTTATCGATTACTATTTCCTTCAACTTATATCACAACCTTTTAATAAATTATGTCTTATCTTTCCTACTATATTATATTTTATATCTATATTTTTTTCTTTAAAGACAATATATAACATAAATTATTAGTATCATATAATTTAATATGTATTTAATTAAAGATATTTAAACATCAAAACTGTTATTTGTCAATAAATCTTCTATGTCTCTTTATATGTCCTATGTATATGTTGAAATATTTTAGTCATATGTGTTATTATTTATTTATTAGCGATAACATGGAGGTAATTTTGATGGACAAGTTTATTGAAAAAGTAAAAGACTTTCTATATGATGCTACTGATTATGTACTAATACTCTTAATAGTGGTTGTCGTAGCAGGCGTTATAGGATGGAAACTAGATATTTTGTTTGCTAAGGGTTCAGATGATGAAAATATAGCTAGCAATACATCTAAGGTTGAAAAGGAAATAAGTAAAGAATCTAAATCTAAAAACAAGAATAAAGATAAGAATAAGAACTCTGATAAAAAAGCTTCTAATAAAAATGACAAACAAGATAATAAAAAAACAGATAAAGAAGTGAAAAAAGAGGTTATTCCTGTTACTATACCTCAAGGATCTCTTCCTCCAGCTATAGCAAACATCTTGGTAGAGCAAGGTGTTATAAGTGATAAATATGAGTTCTTGAAAAAGTCTCAAGAAATGCAACTTGATACAAAACTTAGATCAGGATATTATGAAATTGAAAAGGGAAGTTCTCTTGAAACTATCATAAAGGTAATAGCAAAACAACAATAAAAGCGACTTAAATAGTCGCTTTTATTGTTTGCATTATATTATTTCTAGTATTTCTCATTTATATATTCGTCTATAAGAGACTTTTTCTTTCTTTCTATAAATACCCTCTCTTCACGTAAAACCCTAAGAAGCCATCTACTTTTAGAATGAAAAATTGCATATTCATAATCTTTTAAAACTATTTCATACAATTTATCATTTAAATATCTTGATTCTGCTTTTATAAAGTATGCTTCCATGTTTTTAAATTCTAAAAATTTTAACAATTGTAACGTTGCCTGGTCTTTTTTGCTATAATAAGAATTAGCCTTATGTATATAGTCCTTTCTTTGGTCTATATAGTCTGGATTGTCTCTTAATTCACCTGCCATCATATTATAGTATTTAGCTAAAACATTAAAATACTGATAGTTATACATACCTTTTTCATAACTATCTATTCTTGAAAAAGGCTTTAGATTTATCCTTTGAACAAAATCAAAATTCCCTCTAAGAAATTCCCTCTTTGTTATATCCCCATTTTTATATTGTATAATTAGAGAATCTCTATGTTTAAAAAACGTATCAAAAATACTTGCTGTCTTAAAACCCATCAATATAAACACCCTATCTAAATCTTATATTTATCTATTAATTTAATTATAACACAATAAAAACAGAAGCTACCTAAAAAATTAGCTAGCCTCTATTTTTATCTTCGGTTTATCTCTTTTTAAGTCTTATTTTTGTACTAATCATTGCATAAGACAAGAATAACAATAATATAGCTAAAGCATATATATTAAATTTATATTTAATAGAGTATAGAGAAATAATAGATACTAACCCTCCTGCTAAGGTAATAGGTATCCCGACATATACTCCCTCAAATGTGGTAGTATTATACCTAGCTAATCTATATGCTCCTGATACTGCATATAGTATTGTTATAAGAGTCCCTATTGATCCTAAACTTACTAATTTTATATTCCATATAAGAATAGATGGTGCTATTCCGAAAGATATTAAATCACATAACGAATCTAATTCTTTTCCAAGACTACTTGTAGCATTAAACTTTCTAGCTAACATACCATCAAATCTATCTAGTAAAGTAGCCAATATTATTAATAGGGAAGATAAGTAATATTCATTATGAAACATATTAATAATTGCTAAAACTCCTAATGAAAGATTCAATAAAGTGAATAAATTAGGTAACTTACTTTTAATTTCCATGTTGTTACTCCTCATATATAATATTATAGTATTATTTCATTACATGTTATTATTATATAGTATGATTATGTCTATATCAAATTTTTTGTTAAGATATTAAGTATAATATCTCTACAATAGATTATTTTTCCAGCAAATTTATTTCATTTTCTGTCAACTCTCTATAGTCTCCTAATTTCAATGATTCATCTAATTTAAGAGCTCCCATAGAAATTCTTTTTAAATATATAACTTTTTTATCTACTGCTTGAAACATTCTTTTAACTTGATGAAATTTCCCTTCAACTATTGTCAAATTTATTTTAGATATTGTATCAGATTCTAATATTTCAAGTTCAGCAGGTAACGTCTTATATTCTTCTTCTATATAAACCCCTTCTTTAAACTTTATAATATCTTTTTCATCAACTATTCCCTCAATTTCTGCATAATAAGTTTTCTTTACATGCTTCTTAGGGGATAATATCCTATGTGCTAGTTGTCCGTCATTTGAAAGTATTAATAATCCTTCAGTATCTTTATCTAATCTGCCTACTGGAAATGGATTAAATACTTTATACTTATCTTCTATAAGATCTACCACTGTCTCACTAATAGGATCATCAGTAGAAGATACAACTCCATTAGGTTTATTCATCATAATATATATATACTTTCTATAAAAAACTTCTTCATCATCAACTTCAATTTTACTAATTAAGGGGTCTAATTTAAAAGAACTATCTTTTATTATTTTTCCATCTACTTTTATAATTCCCTGTTTTGCTAAACTTTTTATATCCTTTCTACTTCCGTACCCTAAGTTAGCTAATATCTTATCAAGTCTATCAACTTTTCCCATTTTTCCCTCCTAAAAGTCTATCTCATTCTCCAGTCAAAATTATATTGATTCTTTAAATTTCCTTCAACTTGTTTTCCCCATCCTACAGGATAGTTATCTATACATACCAATTTCCATCCTTTTTCACCTTCGGTAATTAAAGTTTCACCTTTTAAGTATTTTATAGCTTCTATACTTTCACTAGAAAAATTAATTGTACTTTTACATTCTTTTTTACTTAAAGACATCGCTAATCCTTGACTAGGTTCAAATCTTCCTTTTAAAATATCTCCTATATACAAACCTTGCTTGACTACTCTTAACCCTGACATATCTGGCAATCCTGAAGGGATTAGGAATAATTTATTTTCGATTTTATGCAAATTATCCCTATATTCAATATTAAGATAGTTTTTTTGAAATTCCAAGTATCTTTCAATGTCTATATTATTACAATTAAATGAAATGTTTTCAACTTCATTTCCATCTTTTTTTCTAAGAGAAGCAATAAAATGTCCCTCTCCTTTTATTTTATGTGGCCATATTCTCTTAGTATTTCTAATATCTTTATTTCCATTAACCCAATCTGGATTTCCGTAATCTAATCCATCCATATTTTTTATTTCTTCAATTTCAAACTCTGGATACTTTCTTATAAACCAATCAATAGTTCCTTCATCTTCTTCCGGAGAAAATGTACATGTTGAATAAACTATTCTGCCTCCTGGTTTAAGCATCTTAGGAATAGAATCTAATATCTCTCTTTGCATACTACAACACTTTTCCACAGAAGAGTCACTCCAACTTTTTATAGTCTTTGGATCTCTTCTAAACATACCTTCTCCAGAACAAGGTGCATCTACTAATATTTTATCAAAATATGATAAAAATTTATTAGAAATATTTTCAGGACTTTCATTAGTAATCACACAGTTTTTCATACCACAAAGTTCCACATTTTTAACTAGCGCTTTAGCTCTTTTAGGACTTATATCATTAGCAATAATTAATCCTTGTCCTTTAAGCTTACTTGCTATCTGTGTAGTTTTTCCTCCAGGTGCAGCACTTATATCAAGAACTCTATCACCTGGCTTTGGATCTAAAACTTCTACTGGAGTCATAGCACTAGGCTCCTGTATATAATATAGACCACAGTGATAATGAGGATGCTTTCCTGGTCTTGATTCATCTCCTTGTATATAAAAACCCTCCTTTATCCAGGATATAGGTTCTAATTTGAATGGAGTAATTTTCAAATATTCTTCAACTGATATCTTTAAAGTATTTATTCTTATGCCTTTATAATGATTTTCTTTATAACTTTCTAAAAAATTGTTAAATTCATCTTTAAGTAATTTTTCCATCTTATTTTTAAAGTTTTCTGGTAGTTTCATTGGTTCACCTGCCTAATAATATTAGTATTCTCTTTTATAAGTTATAAAATTCAAATAAGAAAAGCACTCAAACGAGTGCTTTTCCTTATTTTTCAATTTTCAAAAAATACCCTAGTATATAATAATAGTTTTATCCGAAGTTTTCAATAAAAAACATTTAATATAAGGTTTAAAAATACAGATTATGAAAAACATATTTACCTTAAATTACTGTTTTTTATAATATATAAACTTTTATCTTTTGTTATTAATATTGACTATAACATTAATTTGTATTATAGACATATAAAAATTCTAAAATCCAAAGATAATTATTATAGCTATCCATATTTTCACAAAATGTTAGTACATATTTTTTTATAATATAGAAATAATAATTATTGATACCTTAGATAAAATAATAAGGAGGGTTTTAAATGTCAAAGGCAGAAAGAACAGGTCAACCTTTAGGCGGTGTGAAATGTATAGTTAATACTTGTTATTTTCATGGAGGTAATGAAGATTACTGTACTGCTTCATCAATAGAAGTTCAACCAAGAAATGCTTCTAATTCAGATGAAACAGACTGTGCTACTTTCAGACCATCAACAAAATAGTATGTTAAAAGGCAGATATTTATCTGCCTTTTTTATATTATTTTATAAATTTTTTAGTGCTTTACCATTTAAATAATTAAACTTCTTTCCTTGATAGCTATTTTTATGTTTCATTTGTTCTAACATTTCATCTTTTATTTTCCACCAACTTGTATTCCAGTTTACAAAAAGAGTATTTTCTTCTGGTGCTCGACCTATTATTCTTTGTATAACTATATCTGGATTTAAATATTCTAAAAAAGTTATAACTCTTTCTATATATTCTTCTTTCGATACAAGTTTGATTTCTTTATTCTTATACATTCTTCCAAGCTCTGTATTTTCTACTATATATAAAGAATGTAGTTTTATTTGATCCACCGACAATGCTGATACTATCTTAGCATTTTCTATAATATCATCAATATCATCCCATGGAAAATTTAAAATTAAATGAGCACAAACATCAAAATCATATTTTTTTATTCTTATCATACTATCTATAAACTCTGCTAAAGTATGACCTCTATTTATTTTGTTCAAAGTGTGATAATTAACTGACTGAAGTCCTAATTCTATACTTATATTTACCCCGTATTCTTTAGATATATTGTCTAGAAACTCTAAATAATCATCTCTTATACAATCTGGTCTAGTTGATATCGAGATTTCTACTATATCTTCTATTATAGCTTCTTTTATATATTTTTTAAAAGTTTCAAGCTCCATATAAGTGTTGGTAAAGTTCTGAAAGAAAGCTATAAATTTTTTAGCCTTATATTTCTTCTTTATAAGCTCCATATTTTTAACTAGCTGATCCTCTATAGAAATAGTATTTGATAGGTTCTCAAAACTACCGCCTTCCTCCCCACAGAATATACATCCTCCTGTTCCTACACATCCATCTCTGTTTGGACAAGTGGTAGGAAGGCTAACTGGCAATTTATATACTTTTTCCCCATACTTCTCTCTTAAATAATCAGAATAAACTCTATAAAAATCACTTTCTTTCATGAAATCTCCTCACTTCAATAAAATGTTCATTACTTACATCATTATCACTTTCAATACATAGATACATCTGTATTTTATACATTTAATCACTTAAAATATATAAGTTATTAAGATGCAATATAAATTTATGCAATATTTTATTAATCTTTAAATTATGCTCTTTAAAAACTTCAATATTTTGAAAAACTTAATTTCTATTAGAAGTCTCGTAGTAGAGCATCTTCCATCAATATTTATTCTGTTAATTGAATAAGGTGAACCCTGTTTATCCAGTACTCCTAATTTAGTACTAAATGTTAACTTATAACCTGCTGCTTTAGCCATTTTCTCTATATTTTCGTTATACTTACCATAAGGATAAGCTAAACCAACAACCTCTTTTTTAGTGTTATTTTCTATTAATTTTTTTGATGATTTAAAGTCTTCTATAATTCTTTTTCTATAGTCTTCATCATTCTCATTAGGGTTCTTATGAAATATAGCATACTCTCTATCTATTAAATGATGAAGATCAAATGTATGACTTTGTATATCTATCAATCCAGATTTATTCATTTCTCTGATTTTATCCCAAGTTAAATATTCACCATTACCTTTTTCTTTTAAAGTATGGCCTATAACAAACATGCTTCCTTTCATATTTAACTTTTTAAATATTGGATAAGCATAATCATAGTTATTCATCTTACCATCATCAAGAGTAATCAAGATAGGATTTGATGGCAAACTTCTTTTATTATAAAAGTAGTCATATAATTCTGTAACAGTTACAGTATTATATCCTCTTTCTTTTAATATTCTCATATGTTTTTCAAATAATTCTGGTTTCATACTATAGTTAATTTTAGCCTTATCAGGATTAGGTAATACATTATGATACATTAAAACAGGGATATATTGCCCTTCTTTGTTTTTTTCTCTATATTTAAATGAAAAAATACCAAATATAATGACAAATACTATTGTTGTTATAGCAATCTTAGCTTTTTCAGTCATATATACACCCCCTATTTCTAACTAAGCCTTAATGTGAATTTTACCATTTAAATTAAAGAGTTAAAAGTTCCTAAATAAAATTGTAACATATTTGATCTTATTTGTTACAATTAAAAAATTAAAGATAACTCTTTTATGAATCATTTATTGTTTTATCAACGTTTCTATGTGCAAAATATTGATATATTTTTTATTTTATATTTAGTTTTTAATATAATCTATTATTTTTTATTAAACATAATATAATTATTAAATATTTTTTATATGTTATATCTTAAAACTTTAGATATCATTCTCAATTATCATTACAGTTTAAATAAATATCTTATAAAATATAAAATAAAAAGTGATTTAATTAAATCACTTTTTATTTTATATTTTATTATTCATTTTTACTTGTTATGTCTTTCATACAGCTCTTTCTTTATATCATCTATAGATATTCCCATTTCTACTAAAAGTACTAGTACATGATAAACTAAGTCTGATACTTCATATATAACTTCTTCTTTACTATTATTTTTAGCTCCAATTATAACTTCTGCGTTCTCTTCTCCTACCTTTTTCAGTATTTTATCCATACCTTTTTCAAATAAATAATTTGTATATGATCCATCTACAGGATTTGATTTTCTACTTTCTATAGTATTATAAAGTTCATATACATACTTATCAATATTTGTATTTTTATTATCATTGTTTACTAATTTATTATAAAAACAAGAATATTCTCCAGTATGACATGCAACTCCGTTTTGTTTTACTTTAATAAGTAGTGTATCTCCATCACAATCATAATCTATAGATACTAATTCTTGTGTATGTCCTGATGTCTCTCCTTTATTCCATAACTTTTGTCTACTTCTACTATAAAACCATGTTTGATTTGTCTCTATAGTTTTTTCCAAAGATTCTTTGTTCATATATGCAAGCATCAATACCTCGTTTGTTTTAACATCTTGCACTATAGCTGGTACTAATCCTTTTTCATCAAATTTTATATTATTTAAGGCTTCCATAGTTTCACTCCTTTCTAACTGAGATTCCTTTTTCATCTAAATATTTTTTTAATTCTGGTATAAGTATCTCTTTAAAGTGAAATACAGAAGCAGCTAAAGCAGCATCAGAATTCCCTTCATCTAAAACTTCATAAAAATGTTCTTTCTTACCTGCTCCGCCTGAAGCTATGATAGGTACATTTACTTCTTTAGCTATTGCCTTCATAAGTTCTACATCATACCCATCTTTAACACCATCAGTATTTATGCTATTTATAACTAATTCTCCTGCTCCAAGTTCTACTCCTTTTTTAGCCCATTCAATTGCATCTAATCCTGTATCTATTCTTCCACCATTTATAAATACATTCCATTTATCTTTGCCATCTATCTTTTTAGCATCAATAGATAGTACAACACACTGAGAACCGAATTTAAGAGCAGCTTCTTTTATAAGTTCTGGTCTTTTAACAGCAGATGTATTTACAGAAATTTTATCTGCTCCAGCTCTTAATATAGCTGTAAAATCATCTATAGTATTAACTCCACCACCAACTGTAAAAGGTATAAATACTTCTTTGGCAGTTCTCTCTACTATATCTAACATAATACTTCTTCCTTCATGTGAAGCTGTTATGTCATAAAAAACTAATTCATCAGCACCTTGTTCATTATAGAACTTAGCTAATGCTACAGGGTCATCTACTTCTTTTATATCTTTAAACTTTGTTCCTTTAACAACTTTCCCATCACGAACATCTAAACAAGGAATTATCCTTTTAGTTAACAATTTCTATACCCCCAATGCCTCTTTTAATTCTATATCTCCAGTATAAAGAGCCTTACCTATT
Organism: Gottschalkia purinilytica; assembly: GCF_001190785.1. NCBI lineage: Bacteria > Bacillati > Bacillota > Tissierellia > Tissierellales > Gottschalkiaceae > Gottschalkia > Gottschalkia purinilytica. The sequence goes on from NZ_LGSS01000001.1 coordinate 331,988, forward strand.
ATACACCCATAAAGTCCCATGTCTTTTAATCTTCTAACATCACTAATACTACTTACTCCACCTGAAGCTATAATATCTATACTAGTGCTCTCTCCTAATACTCTATATATATCAAAATTTGGTCCTGCCATCATTCCATCTTTAGATATATCAGTATAAACTATAGTTTTTACTCCTATTTCTTCTAATTCTTTTACTAAGTCTAACGATCTAACTTCACTTACATTAACCCAACCATCAACTGCTACTAATCCATCTTTGGCATCAATAGAAACTACTATTTTCTCTTTATACTCATCAACTAAAGACTTTAATAATTCTTTATTATTTATAGCTACCGTTCCTAAAATAACTCTACTAACACCTGCATCTAATAATATTTCTACTGTCTCTTTACTTCTTATTCCTCCCCCAATTTGTATTGGTATATTTATAGATTTTGTTATTTCTCTTATCTTTTCTAAGTTCTTAGGAGTTCCATCTTTTGCTCCGTCTAAATCTACTAAATGTAAATACTTTCCGCCTTTATCTTCCCACTTTTTAGCTACTTCTGGTGGATTTTCACCAAATACAGTAACTTCATCAAATTTTCCTTGCTTAAGCCTTACACATTTTCCATCTTTCATATCTATTGCAGGAAAAATTATCATTTTATCATCTCCCCAAATGCCTTTAATAACTTAAGTCCTACATCTCCACTTTTCTCTGGATGAAATTGCATACCATAAATATTGTCTTTAGCTACTATTCCTGGAACTTTTACCCCATAGTCTGTATAAGCTACTAGCTCATCACCGTTAGGTTTTACATAATATGAATGTACAAAATATACATAATCATTTTCATTCACATACTTTAAGATTTCATTATTTTGATTTATTTTTAATCTATTCCATCCCATATGAGGTATCTTTACATTTTCATCAAATCTTACTACTTCCCCTTTTAAAAATCCAAGACCTTCCCATACTCCGTCTTCAAAGCTTTTTTCATATAAAAGTTGCATTCCTAAGCATATTCCAAGAAGTGGTTTTCCTTTATTAACATTTTCACTTATACATTCTATTACTTCTGTTTCTTTTAAATTCTTCATGGCATCATTAAATGCTCCTACTCCCGGGAGTATTATTGCTTTGGAGTTATTTATATCGTTAATGTTATTAGTTATATTTGATTCAAATCCTAATCTAAGTAATGCTTTGTGAACGCTGTTTAAATTCCCTACTCCATAATCAATAATGGATATCATTTTAAATCACTCCCTTTGTAGACATAACTCCTTGAATTCTTTCATCTATTTTTGTAGCTGTATCAAGTGCTCTTCCAAATCCTTTAAAAATAGCTTCTATCATGTGATGAGTATTTCCACTACTTAACATCTTTACATGAAGATTAATTCCACAGTTATTTACAAATCCTCTGAAAAATTCTTCTACTAACTCTGTGTCAAAATCTCCTACCGTTTCTCTAGGATACTGTGCATCTAATGCCAAGTAAGGCCTGCCTCCTAAGTCTAAAACTACTAAAGATAAACACTCATCCATTGGAGTAAAAGTGTTAGCATATCTAACTATACCTACTTTATCTCCCAATGCTTCTTTAAAAGCTATTCCCATGGTTATTCCTATATCTTCTACAGTGTGATGTCCATCTATATATAGATCTCCTTCACACTCTACTTCCAGATCAAATAACCCATGTCTTGAAAATAGTATTAACATGTGATCAAAGAATCCTATACCTGTCTTTATATTACTTTTTCCTTTTCCATCTATATTCAATGAAACCTTTATATTTGTTTCTGATGTTTTTCTCGTTTTTTCTGATATTCTCAATTTATATCACTTCCTTTAAAGCATTAATAAATGTTGAATTTTCATCCTCTGTTCCTATAGATACTCTAAGACACCCGTCTAACTTTCCTCCACTGAAATATCTAACCATAATTCCCTTTTCCAATAGTCTATAAAATACATTTTTATTGTCTTTAACTCTAAATATAATAGAGTTAGCATAGGATCTATAAGCTTTGAGTCCATCTATTTCTTCCATTTCATTTAGAAGTTTTTCTCTTTCATATTTTATTTTTTCTACACTAGCCATTACTTCTTTTCTATTTTTCATTAGTTCTATAGCTATAACTTGAGAAATTGAATTTATATTATAAGGGGGTTTTACGGCATTTATTTTTTCTACTATTTGGTCTCCAGCTATTAGATATCCTGTCCTTATACCTGCTGCTCCAAATGCCTTTGAAAATGTTCTTAAAACTATTAATCTTTCATAGTTGTATATTTCTTTTACTACACTTTCCCCTCCAAACTCAATATAAGCTTCGTCTACTACAACTATACCTCTAGTTTCATTTATAACTTTAATAATGTCATCTTTTTTTATAATATTTCCAGTAGGATTATTTGGATTGCAAAGAAAAATAATCTTTGCATTTTTATCATTCCCTTGCTTTATAATCTCTTCTATATTTACATCAAAATTTTCGTCAGTAGAAATACCTACATAGTTAGCTCCAGATATTTTAGTTACAAGATCATACATAGCAAAAGTAGGATAGTGAGATATAACTATATCTTCTTTTTCAACAAAAGTGTCTATAATAACACTTATCATTTCGTCTGATCCATTTCCTATAACTATATTTTTATAATCCACTTCAATATATTTTGATATTTCTTTTCTAAGTTCTACGCTATTTGTATCTGGATATCTGTTTATTTTCAATGTAGATATTTCATTAAGTATATTTTTTAAAATATTCTCAGATAATTCATAAGGATTTTCATTAGCATCCATTTTGTATTTATGTTCATAATCATGTGGTATATAAGGTTTTATATCTTTCACACTTTCTTTTATAAGTGAATTTATCATTATTTGAACCTCACTTTTATTGAGTTAGCATGAGCCGTTAATCCTTCTGATTCAGCAATTTTTATAATTTTATTTTTATTTGTTTCAAGGGCTTTTCTATCATAGTATATTAAGCTTGATTTTTTAACAAAATCATCAACTCCAAGTGGCGAATAAAATTTAGCAGTGCTACTTGTAGGCAGTGTATGGTTTGGTCCTGCAAAATAATCTCCTAATGGCTCTGGCGAATATTCTCCTAAGAATATAGCTCCTGCATTTTTAATTTGACTTATCATTTCAAAAGGATTTTGAACCATTACCTCTAAATGTTCAGGTGCTATTTCATTCGATAAATTAACTGCTTCATCTAAATCTTTCGCTATTATTATAGCTCCAAAATCTTTAAGTGATTTTTCTATAATATCTTTTCTTGACAACTTTTCAGTTTGCTTTTCTAGCTCCACCTTAACCTTATTAGCTAGGTTCTCACACGTTGTAACAAGAATAGATGATGCAAGTGTGTCATGTTCAGCTTGAGACAGCATATCAGCCGCAACATATTCTGGATTTGCAGTTTCGTCTGCTATAACTAATATCTCACTTGGTCCTGCGATCATATCTATATCAACGTATCCGTATACTATTCTCTTTGCTATAGCTACATATATATTTCCTGGGCCAACTATCTTATACACTTTAGGTATGGATTCAGTTCCAAATGCTAACGCTGCTATTGCTTGTGCTCCTCCTACTTTAAATATCTTATCTACACCAGCTATTTTTGCTGCTGCTAAAATGTGCTTATTTATTTTTCCATCTTTAGAAGGTGGAGTGACCATTATTATTTCTTTTACTCCTGCAACTTTAGCTGGAACAGCATTCATTAGAACAGTTGATGGATATGGAGCTGTACCTCCTGGTACATATATTCCTACTTTCTCTACAGGGTTATATATTTGACCTAACATTACTCCTTTTTTATCATTTTGTATCCATGAATTATTAAGTTGTTTCGAATGATAATCCCATATATTATCTCTAGCTTCTCTTAAAGCTTCTATAAGTTCAGGATCACATGAGCTAAAAGCTTCTTCTATTTCTTCTTCCGTTACTATCATACTTTTAAGTTCTATACCATCAAATTTTTTAGTATATTCTAAAACTGCCTTATCCTTATTATCTCTAATATCTTTTATAATCTCTTCTACAAGTCTATTTACTTCTCCAAATTCTAATTGGCTTCTATTTAATAATGAATCTATTTCTTTTTGAACATCTTCATTTTGATTTAGTGTATTTATTATCTTTATCATGTCTAAATCTCCTCTCCTATAACTTGTTTTAAACCATCTATTATTTTCTTAATACGTTCATTCTTTAACTTAAAACTAACTTTATTAGCAATAAGTCTTGCACTTACAGGGTACATATCTTCTAATATGACTAATCCATTATCTTTTAATGTTCTCCCAGTTTCTACAATATCAACTATTACATCCGATAGACCTATTAAAGGTGCTAATTCTACCGATCCATTAAGCTTTATTACATCTATTTGTCTTCCTGTTGATGCAAAATATTTTTTCGCAACATTTGGATACTTTGTAGCTACTATTATAGGCTTTGATGTATTCATCTTATAGTCCTTTAAAGATGCTACTGCAAACTTACACTTTCCAAAATTTAAATCCGCTATTTCATAAAAATTTCTTTCTTCTTCCATAATAGTGTCTTTTCCAACTATACCCAAATCTACTGCACCTCTTTCAACATATATAGGTACGTCTACAGCCTTCACCAGAACATATCTAACTTTATTTTCTTCACTAGTTAATATTAACTTTCTTGATTCTTCTTCAAATTCTTTACATTCTAATCCTAATTTTTTTAATAATTCATAACCTTTATCCCCTAATCTACCTTTTGCTATAGCTATATTTAAATAATCCACAATACTCTCCTGCCTTTGCTCTCTTTATTTTACTTAAAAGATCTTAATAAAGTCATTAAGTTCTAAAACACTTCCATCATTGTTATCCATGTCTATAATCTTCACGTTGTTTTTATCATACACTAGAAGCTGTTTTGCATCCTTATTTTGTTCAAAGCTTAAGTCAATGTTATTGTCATATTTCACTAACTCTACTACTAAATCCTTATCTCTCATAATATTAGCTAATTCAAAAGCCCCTTTTCTATTCCTTGTATCATAGAAAATTTTATAGTCTATATATGTTCCATCGTCTTTTAATCCATTTTGTCTTATAATCCCACTTATAAGCTCATCTATATTAATCCCAAATCCAGTTGCCGGTATATGTTCACCATAATATTCTGTTAAAGAATCATATCTTCCTCCACTTAGAATAATCTCTCCATAATTATTCATATATCCTTTAAAAATAACACCCGTATAATAATCAAGATGATTGATCAATCCCAAATCTATTGATATATATTTGCTATATCCATAGTCTTTTAGTATTTCTGATACGTTTTCAAGATCTTCTAGTGATTTTAGCATTCTATCATTTAAACAAAGTTTTTTAGCCGATTCTATAACTTCACAGCATTCTCCATACAAGTTTGGTATTTCAGTTATTACTGTCTTAACCTTTTCATCTAAATTTAGTTGTGCAACTAATCTTTCTATTTCTACGAAATTTTTATTTTCTATAAGCTCTTTTAGCTTTTCCTCTGTTTCTTCTTTTAGATTAGCTTCTTCCAATAGTCCTTTATAATAATCTGCATGACCTATCTCTATATGAAACTTAATATCGTTTTTTAATAAGCTCTTTATAGCTACTGCAATAACTTCTGAATCAGATTCAGGCTCGTCATTACCAAAATACTCTATTCCAGTTTGAGTGAATTCTCTTCTTTTTTCATCATTTGTTCTAAATACTTGAGTTGTATAAAATACTTTAAAATCTTTTTTTGAATTTTTATAGTTATTTGCAACTATCCTTGATATTGGTATTGTCACATCTGGTCTAAGAACTAATATATCTCCAGATTTATCTATCAATTTAAACATTTCATCCTTTAATACTGTACTTTTTATATTTGAAAATACATCATAATACTCAATAGTTGGAGTAAATACTTCTCTATAAGCAAAATTTTTAAAAATGTCATTTATTTTTTTTATTATGTTTTGCTTTATTTCATAGTCAATAAAAATTTCATCTTTAACTCCTTGTGGAGTTTGAAAGCTAACCATAAAATTCACCTCTTTAATTTATCTCTTTAATTCATTAAAGCGATAATGTGTTATATTATAATCTACTACTTTTTAATATATATGTCAATAAAAAATGTCCTTAATTTTAAGTTAATTATTATTTTTTGTTAAAATAAGGTAGATATTTCATATGATTCTTTCCTTGAAAATAACAAATATTATTTATAGCTTATAGATCTCTATTTATGTTAGTTATAAAATTAAGTTACGATTTTAATAACAAATTTTTAGGTAATTTATGATCTATATACCATTAAATAAGTATTATTGATTTATTAACATATACTTAAAAATTTTTTTTAGTTAATAATAATATTGAATCCAATATGTTAGGAGGATTTTTATGGATATGAGAGAAGGTTTAGTTCCTACTGTTTTAGGAACAGTTGTTACAACTTCAGGTCTAGTATTAAGAAAGTTCATACCTTCTAATATAGCATGGGGAATCGTAGGATTTGGATTAGCTCATGTTGTATTAGGTACTATTGACCTTTTTGAACATGACGATGAATATAGTATAATAGAGCTTTATGAAGAAGAGTAATTATAAAGTTTAAAGTCATGGATATATAAAAAAGGAGTGTATCATACACTCCTTTTTACTACTTTATAATTTGTTCTAAAAACTTTATAGTTCTAGGATTCTTAGGGCTATTAAATATATCATCTGGCTTACCTTCTTCAACAATAACACCTTTGTCCATGAATATTATTTTATCTGCTGCTTCTTTTGCAAATCTCATTTCGTGAGTAACTATTATCATTGTCATATTTTTTTGTGCTAGGGATTTTATAACATCCAGTACTTCTCCAACACGCTCAGGATCAAGAGCTGAAGTAGGTTCATCGAAAAGTATTATCTCAGGATTTACTGCTAATGCCCTTCCTATACCTACTCTTTGTTGTTGTCCTCCTGAAAGTTTTGAAGGATAAACATCTCTTTTATCACTAAGTCCTATCTGTTTTAATATTCTAACAGCAATCTTTTCAGCTTCATCTCTTTTCATTTTTTTTACTACTAACAGTGGTTCCATTATATTCTCGATGGCTGTTTTATTCTTAAATAAATTATAGTTCTGAAATACCATAGCTGTAGATTTTCTAAGTTTGTATATATTCTTTTTTATAGCAGTTTTAACATCAACTTTTATATCTCCAATTTCTATCTCACCTTTATCTGGAACTTCCAAATAATTTATACATCTTAAAAGTGTTGACTTTCCTGTGCCAGATGGTCCAATAACTGCTACAACTTCTCCTTTTTTAAGCTGTAAACTTATATCTTTTAAAACTTCTATTCCATTAAAACTTTTACATAAGTTTGTTACTTTTATCATGTCAACACACCTTATTAATATGCTTTATTCATTTTAATTTCAAGCTTTTTCTGTAAGAAACTAAAAAAAGATATAATGATCCAATATACTATAATAACATCTGTAAAAGCCTCTAAAAACTTATAGCTAGAAGCTCCTTCCATTTGTGCTGTAGCCATTAATTCTGTAACTCCAAGAGTAAATGCTAAAGAAGATCCCTTTATAATATCAATAAAATTATTTGATAAGGGAGGAACAGCTACTCTAACTGCCTGAGGTAATACAACTCTTCTCATAGCTTGAAAATACGTCATTCCTACTGATAAACATGCTTCTATTTGACCTTTATCTACAGATAAAATGGCTCCTCTTAATGTTTCAGACATATATGCAGAAGCATTTAAGCTAAGTCCTATAGTTGCAGCAGTAAATGCATTGATAGATTTCAAGCTAGGAATTAATTGTACTATACCAAAATATAAAAAAAACAATTGAGCTACTAATGGTGTTCCTCTAAAAAATGATACATAGACTTTAGCTATGAGATACAATATTTTAACTTTTGTCTGCATAATTAAAGCTATTATTATAGCTATTGCTAATGCTAAAAGCAAAGATAATATGGACATAGCTAATGTAGTTTTTAAGTATTTAAGCATAAGTGGAAAAAGATTTAATGCAAATTTCACATCAAAATTTAGCATTTAATCACCGCCATACTATTTTTTCTTAGTAGTATCTAAGTCAAACCATTTCTCTGATATTTTACTTAATGTTCCGTCTTCATGCATAGACTTAAGAGCTTTATTTACTTCTTTAATCACTTCTTTATTTTTTTCATTTTTAATAAAAGGATATTGATTTACTTCATAAACTCCAGTTTCAGTTTCAGCTAGTTTTAAATTAAGATTTCCTTGTTCTATAGTAGTTTTAGCTTTAACTAATCCAAGCCATGCTGCATCCAATCTTCCTATTTCCACATCCTTTTCCATAGGAGTTCCATCATAAGCTACTATTTCTAAGTTCAAATTATTTTTTTCATTAAGCATTCTTAGTGTTTTTTCTCCATTTCCTCCTAGTACACATCCTATTTTTTTACCTTTGAAATCTTCCAACTTATTCATTGTACTATCTTTTTTTACTACAAACTCATATTCACTATAAGCATATGTATCGCTAAAATCATATTTTTTTCTTCTATCTTCTGTAGTAGATATTTGATGAGCTACAGTATCTATTTGTTGTGAATCAAGCATTCCAAAAAGTCCACTGAATTTCGATACCTTGAATTCTATATCACTTGCCGATCTCTTACCAATTTCATTCCATACATCAATTTCAAATCCTTGAAGCTTGTTATCTTTTTTAAAACACCAAGGATAGTACTCTCCTGCAGTACCTACTTTTATGACTTTTTTGTTTTTTGTTTCATTAGTAGTTGGTTCAGATGCCTTACTACATCCACCTAATATAAAAGTTGATATTAGCATTATTGCTAATAATAGTATTGATAGTTTTTTTCTTATATACACTTTTCTTCCCCTTTCTGTATTTTATTTAGCTATATAGAACTATTAATTTTGATTTTTAATTAAGTTAGTGTAAGCTAGAATTGTTCTTTTGTTTAAAAAACAAAGTGCTTTATTGTCAATTATAGTATAATAATGCAATATATACTAATTAGTTTTTTCTATATCCTTACGACTTACTATATATTTCTTTTTTATACTTTAGAATATATACAAATATTTCAAAATACTTTTTAAATTAGTACATAATTTTAGAGGTTATAAAAATAACCTCTAAAATCGTGTTTTTAAATATTAAATATTTTCTCTAATATATATCCTAATCCACCTTCATTATTATCCTTATCCGTTATGATATCTGCAACTGACTTCACTTCATCCGATCCATTTCTCATTCCTATTCCAAGTCCTGCATTTTTTATCATTTCTATATCATTATTATCATCACCTATAGCAATTATTTCGTCTTTCTTTATTCCCTTTTTATTAGCATAATCATATAATGATATCCATTTTGATCCTTTAGAATTTATTATTTCTAATATAGGTCCGACATTTAGAAGATTTTGCATAAGATATGCATTGTATTTATCTTTATATTTTAAATTAAGTTCTTCTTGAAATTTACCTAAAGTATCTAGTTCACCTGTATATACAATAGCCAGAGCTTTAGGATTCTTGTAGTCTAAAAGACTATCTATCCTCTTAAATCTATCGAACATATCATGTAGATATCTTGAATATCTATTATCATATTGTTCCAATTCTCCTATTACATCATATCCTTCTGAATAATGATCTACATGAGTTATAGCATGAAGATTTCTATTTCTACCTTCTTTTATAACATTATAAAAATCTATCTCATCAAAATACCTTGTTACTACTAATTCATCATCTAGCATGTTTCTTACTATAGTACCGTTATTGGACATAATAGTTAAGTTCATATCTAATTGACTTATGAACTCTTTAGCTGAAAAATATCTACGCCCTGTAGCTACCACTATTTCTACTCCACTATTAGATAATCTTCTTAATACTTCCTTATTCTTATCAGGTATTTCCTTACTATCGCTTAAAAGTGTTCCATCCAAGTCTATAGCTACAATCTTATATTTCATTTAACCACCTCAAGTTTATTATTTGCTTTCAACTCTATGTATTTATAAGTTCTATCAATATATTATAATATATTTTTAAGTATTCGATTCTTTAGACAAACTTATGATGTTTCTTTAATATAGGATTAATAACTTTTTCTACCATTTTCTTATTCATTCATAATCCGTCACAAATGTGATTTTTCTTTCTTATAGTTGAACTATTAAGTTCATATATTTTTCATTCCTAACTATAGATTTCATAAAGATTTACCTCTTTATATTTTACTACACCTATATACCCTATTATAAAAATTTTAAATAACATATAAATTATGTTAATTTTTTTATAAAATTGAAAAATAAATTCTTTACAAATATAAACTGAAAATTTATATTTTATATAAAGGGGGAATATATATTGTATATCTTTAAAGGACAAATAGATAGGGGAAGAAAGATTTTTAACATAGGTATATTTTTATTAGTAATTTGTTTTCTTGGAAGCATTATTGATCTTGGACTCACTAAAGGTATTAATATTCGTTTTATATCTTCAGCAATACTTAATATTATAATAATATTAAGTATTTTCAAATATTTTAAAGGAAGTATAATAGCTTTTAAAATTATATATTTTTTTGTATCCGGACTTGCTGTATTTTTATTTCCAGCTATAGCAATACTTTTAAGTTCTTTATTGTTAAAAATATTGAATATAGTATTAGATATTACTAATATTCTAGGTGGAGCTCTCTTCATAATTATTCCACTCATAATTATGTTTATAGGTTTTTTTATTTTTTCTAAGGCAGAAATATACGATAGTATATTAGCTTATAGTAACTATTATAAGAACAAAAATAGGTAATCACTATACTTTTAATAGAATATCCTTTTTCAGTAAACAAAGTAAACTTCATAGTATTCTTTTACTTTGTTTACTGCATTTATCACAATAAATAAAAAAGACCAGATTAGTTCTGGCCTAGATGTTTTTCAATTTGTAATTTATAGAGTACCTTAACTCTAAATATTAATCTCTCTTTTTAAATATTTTTAGTAATCTTAAGTAATGATTAGCTTCTTTTAAAGTATGATCTCCAAGTAATGGAAGTATTATAGACTTAATCTTGCAATCTATTATACCTTCTGTTCCCTGTGCTTTAAAGTCTCTAATTTCTCTTGTTGCTTTTAGACTTTCATTTGTAAGTCTTATCAGATTAGATTCTCTATCAATAGCTTCTTTTCCCTCTTTTATTAATTCATCAAACTCATTTGCGAAATTGTTTGCAAGACTCATTAATTCTTCTTCAGTCGGATCAAGGAATCCTCTAATAAATTTGGCATGTTCTGCCATAATCCTGTTCCAGAAAGTTTCCTGCTCTACCATTTCTTTTTCTAAATCAATTTCCTCTCTTCTTTGGAGCCTTTGAAGCATTTTTAAGTAAAATCTTGCTTCCCTTCGTATATGATCAATAAGTAAAGGATAATTAGTAGTAAACATTTTGCAACTTAATACATCATCTAAAATTCTTGATTTGAAATTGGCCAAAGCTCTAGTTAAACCGATAGCTTTCTGATTAAGAGTGAATACGCTCTCTTCTAACATAGGAGTGACTCTTATATTAGTATCTCCAACTAATTCTAATTCTGCCTGTGTAATATTAGTATTGATTTGTATTCCAGTATAAAATTCAGTAGCTCTTTCTGCATCTAATGTAAATTGAGTTACAAGCTCACCAGACTTAATAGTTCTTGGACTAATTATTCCATTAGAAAAAAATAATGTTTCTATCAATAATTCTGCAAAACCTCGTTCAAATTCTATAGCCATTTGTGCCAGGTTGCTATCTCTTGGGGTGAATGCAACAGCTAAAAATAGTGAGTGTTCTTTCATAATTCTAGCAAAGAATAAATTTAGTTCTATAGACATCCTAATAAATTTTTTTCTAGATATCATGATTTAAGATCTCCTTATTATATAGATTTTTACTATCTATAATACTCATTTTATGAAAAAATGTACCTATTAGATAAAAATATTAGGGTTAGTTCATACTTATTTATAACTATTATAATTTTATTATGAAATACTAGCATTGTATTCTTATAAGATTTCCCAATACTAGTATAAACGTGGTCCTGGTATCAGTAACACTTCCATAAAAAACATTTGCATGTACAAGGCAAAATAAATTTGCATTGCTACTTTTTTATAATTTATTTCTATCTTCTAATTTTTCATATTTATTAGAAGGCATTATCTCCAAATAGTTTTGCCACCAAGTTATAATATTGGTGGCAAATGAATGCAAATATAAAATAAACATTAGATTAAAATTTCATCTTACACATATTTCTATAATATAATAAAAATAATTTATTATTTTTATTTCTTACTATTAATCCAATCAGTTAATCTATCTAAAAGAGATAACATTTCTCCTCTTGTTATAGTATCATCATATCTTTTTTCCTCTATTTTTATTCCCTTGGAAATTAAGTTATTAAAATGTCTTTCAGCCCAATGGACTCCATTTATAGGTTTCGGTAATTCATTTCCTTCTGGTGGAACATAATTAGTGCCTAAATACTTACACACACCTTTAATAACAGCTTCAGCATATCTTTCCCAGTTTTCTAAAATCTTCTTTGTATCAGATGAATTGGTGAGAAATCCATATTCTAATATTAAGGTAGTAACACTTCCTGTTTCTCTTTGCATATAATAATAGTCTTTTTTTGCATCTTTCGTTGAGCTTTTAGAAAATACTCTTCTTTTTTTAGCTCCTACATTTACTAATTCATTCATTATCAGATTAGCTAACTTACCATCATTATATATTGAGTGGATTATTTCTGCACCTTCTGCTCTGGTACTTTCAGCAGAATTTATATGATTTGAGATACATATATTTGCTCCTGATTCTTTTACTTTCCTAATTCTTTCGTTTGGTTCTAAGGTAAAGTCTCTATCTCTAGTTAATACTACATCTATTCCTAATTGTTTAAATCTATTATATTGGTATTTAGATATTTGTAACACCATATCTTTTTCTTGAAAATACTTATTAGTAGCTCCAGGATCTTTTCCTCCATGACCAGGATCTATTACAATTTTCATATCCATCCTCCTAAAAGGTTACTAATAAATAGTCTTAGAATATATAATTTAAACTTCATAAATATCCTTATAAATCTTAATACATATTCATATTTTTTATCTTAATTTATATTAGTACTAAGTTGTATAGTAACAAATCTGCAATTTAATATCTATCTGCAAGTAAAGACTACTTACAGTTATTTATTATGATTTTAACTCTAAAATAGTTCCATCAATCAATACGTTTACATAAAATATTTTACGTTAAAAATTAGAAATATCAAATTATAAACTTTAAGATACTTTTTGAATAATATATTAGTAATTAACAGATAAAAGGGTGATTGTATGTATGGTTATAGGACATATAATAGAAATTATAGACAATTTGAGCCAAAGGTAATACGAGAATATTATGATGATATTCCTTTAAATAGTAATTCACTTGCACTATTAAATGCAATAAAAAGACATATCTGTGTCTATCTCACTATAGGAGATCCTGCTCCTAACTTTACTTTAGAGGGTATCGTAGATGGAAAAATAAAGAATATGTCACTTGACGACTATGATAATAAGTGGAAGGTTATTTTCTTTTATAACTATAATTTTGAACATATATTTTATACCGAATTATTTAATCTAGTAAAAAAATATAATAGATTTTTAGATATTAATACTATTATTTTACCTATAAGTACTGATAGTATTTATTGTCATAAAAATTTCTTAATGAATTCCGAAATAGGTAAGCAAATCAAATTCCCTTTATTGTCAGATAAAACACATCTAATATCTAAAGCTTATGGAGTATATAATGAAAAAGAAAGTTCAGCCTATGGAGGAACTTTTATAGTTTGTCCTAATGGTATAATTAGGGCTTGGTCAGTTAACCCTCAAAATGTTGATAGGAATATAGACGAACTAATAAGGCAACTTGAAGTCTTGCAATCAAGTCAATGAAATATATGAACTCATTTGAAATTTTGTATTTTATCACAATATATAGATTATTCTAAGTTTTATATAACGAATTTAAACTATATCAAAAGTAAAATAGATATAAGACATTTAAACTATATTTATAACCTAAGATAAATATAATAAAATCACTATCAATATTATTTAGCCTTGATAATATCGATAGTGATTGTTTTTAATTATAAAAAATATAATATTTGATCTTTATTTAAACCTATATCTTGAGATTAAATTCCCAATACATCTTCTACATTCTAAATAAGTTCATTTAAAACTTTTTTTACTATATCAAATGAATATCCTTTTCTTTGTAAAAACCCACCTAATTTTCTATATAGAGCTACTTTATCATCATTTTTATAAGTAGTGGACAATTTTTTTCTTGCTAGCTCCAAGGCTTTATCATATTCATTATCATCATCTATTACATCTTTTATCACTTCATTTATAATATTGTCTCTTATCCCTTTGTTGTATAGTTCTGTTTTTATTCTCTGTTTGCCAAGCTTTTTTAAATTATACTTATCTTTTACATAACATTTTGCATATTCTAAGTCATCAATATAATTATAGCTCTTTAAAAATTCTATAGCAAATTCTATATTTTCTTCATCATATCCTTTTTCTTTCATCTTTTCATAGATTTCTTTTTCTGTTCTTCTTTTGTAATTCAAGAGTTTTAGTGCATAATTCTTTGCTCTACTTTTCTCTTCTTCTTTTATAACTGATTCTATAAAATCTTCATCAAATTCAGAACCCTTTAAAAGTCTAAACTTAACTAATATATCCTCATCTACAGTAAAATAATACTGGTCATTCATGTATATATGATATCTCTCTTTATTTCTTTTATGCTTTTCTATCTTTGTAATTTTAAGCATATCCACACCTATATTTTATAAAATTCTTCAAAAGATTTAGTTATATAATAATGATCAAGTACACCACCTAATTCCCTTATAGAATGCATAGCAAGCATAGGAGATCCTATATCTACAGAACGAATATCTAAATGTGATGAGCTAATAGGTCCTATAGTTGAGCCACCTCTTTCATCTGAGTGATTTACAAACTTCTGAACTGGAACCTCTGCACGTCTACATATAAGTTCATAAACAGTATCAGAATCTGAATCTGTAGTATAGCTTTGATTAGCATTTATTTTTATCACAGGTCCTTTGTTTAACATAGGTCTATTTGTTGGATCATGTTTTTGAGCTACATTAGGATGTACTGCATGAGCCATGTCAGAAGATATCATAAATGAACTATATAAAGCTCTATAAAAATCTTCCTTATCTCTTCCTAATCCATAAACTATTCTTTCTAGTATGCTTCTCAGCATTGGAGAATCTGCACCTTGTTTTGTAGTACTTCCTATCTCCTCATTATCAAAACAAACAGCAACATTTGTAGCTCTTGATATATCTGAACTTATAAGTGCTTCTATACTTGCATGTACCATTGCTAGATTATCAAGTTTTCCACATGAAATAAATTCTTCATTAAGTCCTATTATACTTCCTTTTTCAAATTCATATAAAAATAAATCAAAATCAATTATATCATTAATATCAACCTGAAGTTTTTCAGCAAGTAACTTTAATAAGTAGTTATCCTTTTCAAACTCTTTGTCTATCATACTTAGTAATGGTAACATATCTTTTTGTTTACTGAGCTTTACACCTTCGTTTATATTTCTATTCATATGGATAGCTAAATTTGGAATTATAGTTATAGGTTTATCTATATTAATAAGTCTTGTTTCTGGATAAAGAGGATTATCTGACTTTAAAGATACTCTTCCTGCTATCGATAATGGTCTATCTAACCAAGTATTAAGTATCGGTCCTCCATAGACTTCTGTGTTAAGCTTTAAATATGTATTTTCAACTGTAATTTCTGGATTTGGTTTAATACGGAATGATGGTGAGTCTGTATGTGATCCTATAAGTCTAAAGCCATCCTTCTCTATATCCCCACTTCCAACTGTAAAAGCAACTATAGCCGAATCATTTTTAATAGTAAAATATTTTCTTCCTTTCTGTACATTCCATCTTTCTCTAATATCCAGCTCTCTAAAGCCCTCTTTTAAAAGCTTATCTTTTACATTATTTACAACATGAAAAGAACTTGGACTATCATATATGAAATCTATAAGTTGTCTTGCAAATTCTGCTTCTTTTATCATGAAACTCCTCCCTTATTTATATTTATTCTTTGGTTAATAAATATAAGTACCCTGATAAATCAGAGTACTTATATATTTTAACAGTATTATTCTTCTTCGTCATATTCTTGATTAAATATTTCGTCAAAAGCTTTTGAAACTAATTCATAATCTTCATCAGATTGTATATTTCCTAGTTCTGCTCCTTCTTCTGTTTCTGTATATTCATATAATAACACTGTCTCTTCATTTTCTGGAACTAATGCTATATATTCTTTACTTCTTACTTCAAATATTCCTAATACATAACAGTTTAGTTCTGTGTCATCGTCAAGAACTAAGTGCATCATTTGTACATCATCATGATCGTGTCCACATCCACATCCATGGTCATGTTCGTGGTCATTACCACATCCGCATCCTCCATTATGTTCATGATTATTTCCATTGCTACATCCGCAGCTGTGTTCTTCGTGTTTATTTTCTGACATTGTAATTCCCCTTTGCATTTGGATTTTTCTAAAGTGTAATATATACTCATCTATGTATATACTATTTTCAGAAATTATTTATATATAAAATCAATTATTTAATTGACTTTAATACCTCTATCAAGTATTCCCATGTTCTTTGTACAGAAGAAATACTTACTTTTTCACTAGGAGTATGAACATCATACATATTTGGCCCAAATGATATCATATCAAGACCTTCTATTTTTTCTCCAAATAGCCCACACTCTAATCCAGCGTGAATTGCTGTTACAATAGGCTCTTTTCCATATTTAGCCTTATATGATTTTACAAATACATCTCTTATATAAGATTCAGGATTATACTCCCATCCAGGATAGTCTCCTTCTGTCTCTATTTCTACACCTAATAGCATAGACAAACCTTTTATTTTATCTACTATTTCTGTTTTTAAAGTCTCAATAGAACTTCGAACAGCACTTTCCAACGTAACTTTATTATTTTCAGTTTTTACAACTCCTAAGTTTACAGAACTTTGAACTAATCCTTCTATATCCATACTCATTGATTGAATTCCATTAGGACTTAATGTTAAAGCATATATAACTTTATTTGTAGACTGTTTTGTAAAAACTTCTTTATTATTTTCTTGAGATTTTTCTAATTCAATAGAAACATCTGAATCAGATACTTTTAACTCATTTTTGAAAGTTTTGTTCCAATAATCTATTTCATTTTTTAACTTATCTTCAGCATCTGATTTTATGTAAATAGTAGCATCTGCTTCTCTAGGTATAGCATTCATTTTAGCTCCACCACTTATTTCTGATAAGTAAATATCTGTTTTAGAGTTTAGTGAATTAAGTATGCGTCCTAGTATCTTATTGGAGTTTCCTCTTTCTTTATTTATCTCCATTCCAGAATGTCCGCCTTTTAGACCTCTAACTTTAATTTTATAGCATACAAATTCATTTTTAGCAAATTCCTTTTCTATTGGTATACTAATTACAGTTCTTATTCCTCCAGCACAACTAACCAATAATGTTCCTTCTTCTTCTGAATCTATATTTATAAGTATTCTTCCTTTTATACTATTAGGATCTAAGTTTTTAGCTCCACCCATTCCTGTTTCTTCTTCTGATGTTATGAGTACCTCTAAAGGAGGATGACTTATATTATCAGAATCCAGTATAGCTAGTGCATATGCTACAGCTATTCCGTTATCAGCTCCTAGAGTAGTACCCGTACCCATTATCATATCATCTTCAACTCGTAATTTTATGGGGTCTTTCGAAAAATCATGTTCTGTTGATTGGTTCTTTTCACAAACCATATCCATATGTCCTTGTAATATTATTGTAGGAGAGTTTTCATATCCAGATGTTGCAGATTTTCTTATTATTACATTTAATGCTTCATCTTGAACCACATCTAGTCCTCTTTCTTTAGCAAAACTTACTAAATAATCGCTTATTTCTTTTTCATGCCCTGAACATCTAGGGATTCTAGATATGTCCTCGAAAAACTTAAAAACTGAATTAGGTTCTAAGCTTTCTAGTACTCTATTCATTTTCTTTCACTCCTTAAATATTCTTTATATTTATCTTATATAGCTATTATAAACTTTTTTTCTCCTTTATAATAGTATCAATAATTCCTCCACCTAAACAAATATCTTCATCATAGAATACAACCACTTGACCTGGTGTTATAGATTTCTGAGGCTTATCAAAAATTACTTTATACTGATTATTTCCTAGAGGCCTAACTGTAACTACTTGATCTGGCTGACGATATCTAAATTTAGCAGTACATCTTAGTTCCTTTTCTAATTTTATATTACTTATCCAATTCACATCTGTAGCTATAAGCCCATAAGAAAATAACAAAGGATTATTAGCTCCTTGTGCTACATAAAGTATATTATTTTTTAAATCCTTATCTACAACGAACCAAGGTTCACCTGTTTCTATTCCTCCTATACCTAATCCTTTTCTCTGTCCTAGTGTATAATGCATAAGTCCACTATGTCTACCTAAAATTTTTCCATCTATACTTTCTATATCTCCAGGCTTAGCAGGTAAGTAATTATCTAAAAATTCATTAAAGTTACGTTCACCTATGAAACATATACCAGTGCTATCTTTCTTTGAAGCAGTAACCAATCCTTCTTCTTTAGCAATTTTTCTAACTTCTGGCTTAGTTAATTGTCCTATAGGAAATATACTTTTAGATAATTGATATTGACCTAAAGGACATAAAAAATATGTCTGATCTTTATTACTATCAATTCCTCGTAAAAGTTTATATTCTCCATCTCTATAATCTATCCTTGCATAGTGTCCTGTAGCTATATATTCAGCTCCTAATTTCTTTAAAGCATAGTCTAAGAATAGTTTAAACTTTATTTCTTTATTGCACATGACATCAGGGTTTGGAGTTCTTCCTTTTTTATATTCACTTAAAAAATATTCAAATACTTTGTTCCAATATTGTTTTACAAAATTAACAGTATAATATGGTATCCCTATTTTATTGCAAACCATTCTAACATCATCATAGTCTTCTGTTGCTGTACAGACTCCTGTTTCATCTTTCTCATCCCAGTTTTTCATAAATATTCCTGTCACATTATAGCCTTCTTTCTTTAGCAATAATGCTGAAACAGATGAATCTACTCCTCCGGACATGCCTACTATTATCTTAGAACCCTTTTTTATCTTATGCATAAAGTGTTCACCTTCTTACAGTTTATCATAATCTATCTATATAGTTGCCCAATATTATTAATTACATTCATATATTATATTTAATATCTAAAGTTAAAATTATTATAAAGTTAGTTATGTAAATATGAAATTTTATCAATCATTTTTTAATTAATATATTTTTGCTTTATAATTATACTATTTCATGACATAATTTTTATATTAAGAAAAATAATATAATCAGTAGACTCTTTTATATTCTAAGTATATACATATTCCTACGTAACAAATATATAAACTAGATTAATAATTTAGTATTTATAATTTATACCTTATTTTTCCCAAACAAATCTGATTTTTACTTATATATTATCTTTTTTATCATTTTTATGTCAATTCATCCCACCTCTTTAGGTGTGGGATGAATTGACATTTGGCGATAGTCAAGTATTGAAATACACCTTAGTATATGACATTATTGTATATATAATAAATATTCTTTTTGTATGACGCTCAAAAAAAGCGTATTCCTATTTGGGCATACATGGGTGGTATATTTGGCATATTTATTCTAACAGGCAACATTATCTTGTTACCTGTCCTTGGCTCAATTCTAACTACTATGATTTTCTTATTGGGACAAATGATTATGGCATTAACAATTGATCAGTTTGGAATGTTTAATTTGCTAAAAAGAAAAATTGATATTAGAAGAATTGCTACTCTAGTATTGATGATTATTGGAATCATATTTGTTAAGTTCTTGTAATCCTATATTCTAGACTAAGCATTCATTCAATATCTAAAAAAAACTACCAGTTATGCCAACTTGGTAGTTTTTTTAATCTTATACTATTATGTTTGGATTAGTTTTCTAATTAAGTTATATATATTTGATAAAAAACAAAATCACATAGTTTTACAAGTATGATAGTAGCTACTGAGAAATCATAGAAAACTTGACTTAAATTTGAGTAATAGGTATGTAAATGTAAATTTATATTAAACAAAATATATATTTACAAATGATAGTAATAAACTTTTATGAGAAATATTGCATAGATAAAAGCCTATATTTTAATAATTTATTATTAAAATATTCTTTACTTTGTTTTATTTTTAACTATTTTTTGTTTATTTTTTAACATACATCTACTGTCTTATTCTGCTAATGAACTTGGTTCCATATTATTAACTTTTTTCTTTTTAGCAAACTTAACTATACTTGATCCTATAAATCCTCCAACATTCCCTACTATGACTGCTAATAACAATACTATTAGCACTTTACTAGGCTCATTAAATGCAAATGGTGTCAACATACCTGGTATAGGAGATGCAGTTCCTGGGGCATTATTTATAATTCCAAAGTGTGCTGCTATCAAACCAGCAAGTCCTCCTCCTAGAAAACTAGATCCATAAATTGATACAGGATTTGCTGTTATAATATGTGCCTGAGTTAATGGTTCAAGTAATACTCCAATTATATTTCCTTTACCACCTAACTTTAATCTTTTAAATGTAATAGCGTTTGCAAAAGCTCCTCCGAAACTAGCAATAGTTGATATTCCCATAGCAAGTCCTTTTAGTCCTATCATAGCTGTAAGTGCCATAGAACTTAGTGGAGATGCACATATTACTTTCATTATTCCTCCAAGAAGAAATCCCATAATATAAGGTGATTGTTCCGCCGCTAAAGTTACCATATTGCCTATACTAACTAGTGTATTGTCTACAAATGGTGCTACTCCTAATGCTATGATTCTTGATAATGGAGCAAAAATTATAGCTCCTAATACTACATTTATTCCCTCTGGAACCTTTTTCTCAAATATAGGTATAATCAATCCTAATACATATCCTGCTATAAATCCAGGTAAAATTCCAACATTAATTAGTGCTGCTCCTCCTATAAGTGCATATATTGGATTTGCTCCCATACTTATAGCTACTAACGAGGCTGCTATAGTTCCTGATAAGCTTCCTGATGAAGCTCCTACTTCTCCTAAAAATTTTATTCCTATAAAATCTCCACTTATATATTTATGTATAGCTTCTACTAAAAATGTTGCAACTGCTGCTCCGGCAAGTCCAGACATAGCTTTATCACCCTTAGGTGCTTTAAAACTAAATACAGAAAATAAAATGAGTGCAAAAACCAATAATCCTAATCCTTTTATAATTGTTAACATTTCCTTCCTCCATATTTGTATTTTTCACAAGTAGAAATTGTTGTTTAACACTTTACTTAAATAAAGTATATGATTTCCAACATACATTTTACTTTATTTTTGTTAAATAAGTCAACTTATTTTCATTAAGTATAATATTTTTTTAACAATCTTCATTTCTATATAGTTCTTTTCGATAATAACTTTATTAATTAAAGTTTTATAATTACTTATTTTTAATTTTTACTTTAGTTCATTTATATTTATTAGTTTGATTTCTTACTAACATTATATAATGCATAAAATTATTTCGTTGATACATCTATTTTTTATTTTTTATATACTTTACAATATTTGATCCTATAAATCCTCCCAGAATTCCTGCTAAAGCCGCTAAAGGTAAAACTATTAATACTTTACTTGGAGAATTAAACGCAAACGGAGTTATAAGTCCAGGTATTGGCGAAGCTGTTCCTGGCGCATTATTTATAATTCCAAAATGTGCTGCTATTAATCCTGCAAATCCTCCTCCTAGGAAACTAGAACTATAAACAGATAATGGATGTGAAGTTATTATATGTGCTTGTGTAAGAGGCTCCATCATAACCCCAATTATATTCCCTTTGTTACCTAGTTTCAGTCTTTTAAACGCCACTCCATTTGCAAAAGCTCCTCCGAAACTAGCAATTGTAGATATTCCCATAGCAAGTCCTTTTAACTGTATCATAGCTGTAAGTGCCATAGAACTTAGCGGGGATGCACATATTATCTTCATAATACCACCAAGTAAAAATCCCATAATATAAGGAGATTGAGTTGATGCTAAAGCTATAACTTCACCAATGCTAAGTAAAGTACTTTCAACTATTGGTTCCACTCCTAAAGCTACAAATCTTGATAATGGGGCTATTAATATAGCACCCAAAACAACATTTACACCATGTGGAATTTTTTTATCAAATATAGGTGCAATTAAACCTACTATGTATCCAGCTACAAATCCTGGAAGAATTCCTAAATTCAATAATGCAGCTCCTGCTATAAGAGCATATACTGGACCTGCACCCATACTTATTGCTACTAATGAAGCTGCTGCTGTTCCCGACAAACTTCCCGATGATATCCCTACTTCTCCCAAGAACTTTATTCCTATAAAATTGCCACCTATATATCTATGTAAGGCTTCTACTAGGAAAGTAGCTACGGCAGCATTTGCAAGCCCTGACATAGCTTTATTTCCTTTTGGTGCTTTAAAGCTAAATATATAAAATAAGGCCAATACAAATATCAATAAACTTATGCCTTTCACTATAGTAAACATATAATTCATCCTCTCATTTTTGTTTTTTTAAGTTTCTCCTATAAATATTGATGCTCATATAATAGGTATTATATGTACTTAAATAATCTAAAAAATTTATATCATTTACAAAGAATCATATAAGCATAGCATGATGTATTCATCATTTTTACCATCTATGGTAATCCTCCTTTTAAAATAACAGTAATATTTTACATAATTCAAAATAACTTGTTAATATATAGAAATAGTTAATAAAAAGAACTATGTTTCTAAGAAAAAACATAGTTCTTTAAATAAATTTTTATATATTATTAGCTTGTTTAATAACTCAATATGGAAATGATGAAATGAAAAAATATTATAGTTTTATATAAATTAGCTTATTAAGAATTTTATATTAAACTTAATTAAGTAAGTACTTTTAGTACTAATAAAAATAGTTATTCATCAAGTTAATTACAATATAAAGTAAAAAATAGTCTATTAATAAAAAAGACTGTTTCTTACTTGAAGAAACAATCTTTCATTTATACATTATCCAAATATTTCTTTCATTATTCTCTTACCTGTTTCTGTAGCAGCAACTCCACCTAACGCTGTTTCTCTTAATTCAGATGGTAATGCTTTTCCAACTTCATACATTGCGTCTACAACTTCATCAAAAGGAATTATACTCTTTACTCCTGCTAATGCTAAATCCGCTGATATCATAGCATTAACTGCTCCTGAAGCATTTCTTTTAGCACATGGTGCTTCAACTAGCCCTGCTATAGGATCACAAACAAGTCCCATTACATTTTTAATAGCTATTGATGCAGCATGTAATGACATTTCTGGAGTACCTCCTGCCATTTCTACCATAGCTGCAGCTGCCATAGCCGCAGCAGCACCACATTCTGCTTGACATCCACCTTCTGCTCCTGCAACAGTAGCATTTGTTGAAATAATTATACCTATTCCTGAAGCTGTTAGTAATGCATCTACTATTTCTTCATCAGTAGATCCATAAACTTCAGCAGCTGTCGTTACAGTTGAAGGAACTATACCACATGAACCAGCAGTTGGAGCTGCACATATTCTTCCCATAGATGCATTGATCTCAGAACAAGATAATGCTCTAGCAGCAGCTTTAAGCACCGTTTCTCCACAAAGAGTCTTTTCAGATTTAGCATAACCAGCTACTCTTTTTGCATCTCCACCTATGATTCCGCCTACAGTTTTAATCTCTTTTTCCATTCCATCTTTAGCAGATGCTTTCATTATATCAAAACTTCTTTTCATTTTTTCTCTTATTTCTTGTTCAGATAATCCTGTTATCTTACATTCTCTTTGAAGTACAATTTCTGATATCTTTTTATTATGTTTTTCAGTTAATGCTAGTAATTCATGTCCGTATCTAAACATATCCAAACCTCCTAACCAATAGGGTTTATCGCTCTTGCCGATATAACCTCTTCTATTTTAGAAACCTCACCTGGAACATTTTCAGGAATTATATTATCTACCTCTATAATCATAGTAGCTTCACCCTCAGGTGTTCTGTCAACTTTCATTATTCCAATATTTATATTATTTTCAGAAAGTACATTAGTAACTTTACTAACTACTCCTTTTTTATCTCTATATTTAACTATAATTGTAGGACAGTTTCCAGTTAAACTAACATCATTTCCTTCTATGTTAGTAATAACTATACTACCTCCTCCAATTGATGATCCAGTAACATCTATTACACTACCGTCATTTTTAGCAAATACCATTTTTACAGTGTTAGGATGCTGCGACTCTCCAAGATCACTTTCAATGAACTCAATGCCTATACTTTCTTGCTTAGCTATATCTAAAGAAGTTCTTAATCTTTCATCTTCCGGATCCATTCCAAGAATTCCAGCAACTAGTGCTCTATCCGTTCCATGGCCTCTATATGTTTTTGCAAATGATCCATGTAGATAAAACTTAACTGACTTAAAATCTTTTCCAGCTATACTTCTAGCAACTTTACCTAATCTTGCAGCTCCAGCTGTATGTGAGCTTGAAGGTCCTATCATTATAGGTCCAAGTATATCAAAAACCCCATATTGTTTCATATTGATGCGCTCTCCCCTTGCTATTTAATATTTCTTTTTCTACAATCATCAGATTAAAATTTTATCATAATATTGTGTCGATTTCAATATCTGTAAAATACAATTGTAGCAATCCATATTTGTCCAAATTTCTCAATAATCTGCTCTTTTTTGTTAATATCTTTTGTTAACTACTAGTAGCTATACATAATATACCCTCTATAAAATTTTTATATCGTATACATTTAAGTGCTAATAATTGATTTATTCATACTTAAATGTTAAAATTTAAATGTATTTTATAATTTAATATGTCTTTGGGGAGCTAGATAAGGCTGGCTGAGAAAAAGACCCGTTTTTAAGTCTTTGACCCTTATACCTGATCTGGATAATACCAGCGTAGGAAATATTTACCACGAGTCTATAATTGTATATTATAATTATATTATACATTTTTTTGACGTATATTGTAATTATTATATTCAAATAACTTACCTTCTTTCAGGTATAAGGTGTTCTATTTTTTTACCTAATTACCTAAAAGGAGGTTTTTTTATTTATGAAAACAAAAAATTTGGTATTTTCAGCGTTATTAATAGCATTAGGAGTTTTAGGATCTCATATAATATACATTCCTCTTGGTCCATCAAAATGCTTTCCAGTACAGCATGTCATAAACATACTCTCAGCCATATTACTGTCTCCTATATATTCTGTAAGTAATGCTTTCATAATATCTTTATTGAGAAATGTATTAGGAACAGGTTCTCTTTTAGCATTTCCAGGTAGTATGATAGGTGCATTATTAGCTTCATTATTATTTAAAAGAACTAAGTCTATAACAGTTGCACTAATAGGTGAAGTCATAGGTACAGGGGTTATAGGTGCTTTAGTGTCATATCCTGTAGCTAAAATAATTATGGGTCAAGATATATCTCCACTTTTCTTTATTATCCCTTTTACAATAAGCACATTAGGAGGAAGTATTATCGCTTATGTAGTTCTTTCATTACTTAAAAAGATTAGTATTTTTAATATATAAATATTAATTTATCGTTATACTATTTGATTTTTTATATTGAAATTACTGTTTTAAACTATTGAATCTTAAGTAACCAGAACAACAATTTAACTAGCTAAAATATAATACTTATAGAATATTGATATTTTAAATTAGGAGGTTTTTAACATGAAAAAAGTATTAACTATAGCAGGGTCTGATTCTTCAGGTGGTGCTGGTATACAAGCAGATTTAAAAACTTTTTCTGCACATGGAGTATTTGGTATGAGTGTCATAACTGCAATAACTGCTCAAAATACACAAGGGGTATTCGGTATACAAGACATAACAGAGGATATGATCGAACAGCAAATAGAAGTTATATATGATGATATAGAAGTTGATGCAGTAAAAATTGGTATGGTTTCTAAAATACCTACTATAAAATCTATAGCAAAGAAGTTAAAAGATTATAATGCAAAAAATATAGTAATTGATCCAGTCATGATATCCAAAAGTGGATTCAATCTTTTAAGTCCTGAAGCTAAAGAAACTTTAATAAGTGAACTCATTCCTATTTCTACTATGGTTACTCCTAATATACCTGAGGCCACAGCTATAACAGGTGATAAAGTAAGTAATATATCTGATATGAAGAAAGCTGCTAAAAAAATATATTACTTAGGTTGTAAAAGTGTATTAGTTAAAGGTGGTCATCTTGATAGTGATGCTACTGACGTATTATTCGATGGAAAAGAGTTTTATTATTTCACCTCTTCAAGAATATTAACTAAAAATACTCATGGGACAGGCTGTACTTTATCTTCTGCTATAGCGTCAAACTTAGCTCTTGGATTTGATATACCTACGTCAGTAAAAAATGCTAAAAAATACATTACAATTGCTATTGAAAATTCTTTAGACATAGGTAAAGGAGTTGGTCCTACTCATCATTTTTATGAATTATATAAAAAAGCTGGATTATAGATTATACTGGAGGTAATTATATTAGAAATGAAATCACAAATATCTCTTTTATTAGAAAATGTAAAAAGAACAAATCCTTTAATACATCACATAACGAATTATGTCACAGCTAATGATTGTGCAAATATAGTTTTAGCAATCGGTGGCTCTCCTGTTATGGCAGACGACTTTGACGAAGTTGAAGAAATGGTATCGGTAGCATCTGCTTTAGTTATAAATATAGGAACATTAAATTCAAGAACTATAGATTCTATGATTCTTGCAGGTAAAAAAGCTAATGCATTAAACATCCCTGTAATATTAGATCCTGTTGGAGTAAAAGCTACTAAACTTAGAACTCATACTGTAAACAAACTATTAGATGAAGTTAAGTTTTCGATAATACGCGGAAATATGTCTGAAATAAAAGCAATAGCAGGACTAGAAAGTAACATTAAAGGTGTTGATAGTAATGATACTGTCAATGGCTCTGAAGATATAGCCAAAACACTTGCTTTAGACTTAAAATGTGTGATAGCAATAACTGGGGCTAAAGATATAATATCTAATGGCAGAAAAACAACTATTATAGAAAATGGACATCCTTTGCTTTCTAAGATTACTGGTACTGGCTGTATGTCAACCTCTTTGATAGGAACATTTTCTAGTGTTACAAATGACTACTATTTGGCTTCTATAGCCGGTATATTATCAATGGGAATAGCTGGAGAAATGGCCTACGATTCATTGGATAAAAAAGATGCTCTAGGAACTTTCAGAGTTTCTATTATAGACAGTATCTCCGCATTAACAAGTAAAGACATATTAGAAAAGAGTAATTTAGAAGAAAAATACTGTTAAAGTTATAAGCAAAATATTATGTACAAAATAAATTTATAGTGAAATATAAAAACACCCATAGAGTTTATCTATCTATGAGTGTTTTTTTAATCCTAAAAACATACTATTGAACATTCTAATTAAAAAGTTAATTAATGGCGATGAAATCAACACTAAGAGTATAGCGATTCCTAAATATGCTAGACCTATCTTTGAAAACACAAATATACTTCTTCCAAGAGGTAATATAAATGCAAGTGCAAAAGTAATTCCCATAGATATTATGAGTAGTACTCTAAGGAAATTTAAAGGTTTTGATATTTTAATTAACACCATTATACCTATTCCACCTGCTACTATAACAGTCAATGTCCTAATATCTCTTATTGGAAGCTGTTTAGAATGTGCTATTAAAAATATTATCAATGTAAATAATGTCACTACTACCCCTTTTGGTATTGTAGTTGACAAGACTCTATATAAAAATCCTTTCTTTACACGCTCTTTGTTAGGTGCAAGAGCAAGGAAAAAAGATGGAATTCCTATTACTATAGAACTTATCAATGTTAACTGTATAGGTATAAACGGATAAGGTAGTAATATTATACCGAATATAAATGATAATAATATGGAGTAAATAGTTTTTGTAAGATAAAGACCTGCTACTCTCTCAAGATTATTTATCATTCTTCTACCTTCAGCAACAACCTCAGGTAGTGCCGCAAAGTTTGAATCTAAGAGTACTAGTTGAGAGACCGCCTTTGCTGCATCACTTCCTGCTGCCATAGCAATTCCACAATCTGCTTCTTTAAGTGCTAAAACATCATTTACTCCATCTCCAGTCATTGCAACTGTATGACCTTTAGACTGAAGAGCCTTAATTATATCTCTTTTCTGATGTGGAGTCACCCTCCCAAATACAGTATTCTTTTCAATCATATCTGAAAAATCTTTTTCATCACTTGAAAGTTCTCTAGCATCTAAATAATTTTCTGCCCCTTTAACTCCTGCACGTTTTGCAACTGCTGAAACAGTTATAGGGCTATCTCCTGAAATTATTTTTATATTAACACCTTGTTCATCAAAATACTTAAGAGTTTTAGGTGCTTCTTTTCTTATTACATCTTCTATAAGTATCAAAGCCACTAATTTTAAGTTACCAGGAAGTTTGTCTTCTAGTATTTCATCTGACTTGGCAACAAGAATAACCCTTCTTCCTTTCTTAGCCTCTTCTTCTACTTCAGTCTTAATTTCTTCATATCTTTCATTTAAAATCATATCTGGAGCACCTATAATAAAGCTTCCTTTTCCCTTAAATGAAACTGCGCTCCATTTTCTAGCAGATGAAAATGGTATTTTTTTTATTATCTCATAGTTTGGATTTTCTTTATATTTTTCAAGTAATGCATCTTGTGTAGGATTCCCCCTCTGAAAAGCATGTGTTAAAGCCGAAATTTCTTCTTCTATCTTATCTCTACCATCAGAATTTAAAGGGATAAAATCTACTACATTTAGCTTTCCTTCTGTTATAGTCCCTGTTTTATCAAGACACAACATATCCACCCTTGCTAAGACTTCAGTTGCTGGTAGTTCTTGAACTAAAGTTTTCCATTTTGAAAGTCTGATAATACCTACAACAAATGTAACACTTGTTAGGAGCACTAATCCTTCAGGAACCATTCCTATTATACCTGCAACTGCACTAAGTGCTGCTTCTTGCCAATCTTTACCACTACATAATATCTGTGTACTCATTAAAAGTACCCCTACTGGAATTATGAGCCATATTATTATTTTTACAATCTTATTTATAGATTGTTGGAGTTCAGAATTTATAAGCTTAAACTTTTTAGCTTCTTGTGAAAGCTTTGCTGTATAAGTATCATTACCCACATGTGTAACTTTTGCAAGACCACTTCCAGATGTAACAAAACTTCCTGATAAAAGTTTTGAACCTAGTTTTTTATTTACTGAATCTGACTCTCCTGTTAAAAGAGATTCATCTACTTCAAATTGAGTATCTTCTAATACAACTGCATCAACAATTAATTGATCTCCCGCAGATAATACTATAATATCATCAACTACCACTTCTTCAATTCCAACTTGTGTTTCCTTACCATCTCTTATAACTGTAGCTTTAGCTGAACTAAGTAAAGAAAGAGATTCTATCTTCTTCTTTGCTCTAAGTTCTTGAACTATACCTACAACAGTATTCGTTATTATAACTCCTGAAAAAAGTGCATTTTTAGGAGAACCTGCTAAAAAGACAATACTAGCAAGAACTATATTTAATGCATTAAATATAGTAAATAAATTTGCACGAACAATCTGCCACACCGTTCTAGATGGGGCATCTGGAAGAATATTTACTTTACCACTTGCTACTCGCTTCTTCACTTCTTCACTTGTTAATCCTATTATGTCTTTATCTAAAGTAATTTTATCCATAATATGTCTCCTTATCTAATATGCACTCTGTTCTCTGTTAATATAATAACACCATTTATAAAAAATTTACCTTACATATTTGTCATACTGCTTACATATTCGTCATACTATAATATTTTACTTATTTAAATTCTAATATACAATTAAAAAATTTCTTGTATTTTGTATGAAAAACTAGAATAACCAATAAAAATATCCTACCATTAATTTTAATCATATAGGTTACAGAAAAGTTAAATAAAAGATATAAAATAAAAAAATAGCTAGTTTTATATTCTAAAAAACAGAAGATGGCTATTGCCATCCTTCTTTATACTAAAATAAACATATCTGAATACACTTAATTATTTTTATCTATATAAAGACTGCCGTCACTTTGTAACTCTGCATAAAAAATCTCACTAACAGATTTTATACCTAGCGATCTGAGTTCATTATATAACCAGTCTTTTGTAATATTTAATTCTCTTAGATTACGTTCTACTATAGTACCATCAACTACAACTTCAGAAGGAAGATATTTCAGTTCACTTGTTAAAACATTTAAATCTTTCTTTGTAACTGATTCTTGTTCTTGTTTTTTCAATACACTTAATTTACCATTAGCCTCTAGAATAGCATACTCCACATCTTTTATAGAAAATATATTTTTCTCTCTAAGTAACATGGTTAAGTCATCCATATTTAGTCTTAATTCAGCCATGAGTTTTTTTCAATTTTTCCTTTTTTTATAATAATTGTAGGTTCTCCATCTATAATAACTCTTAATTTTGGAAGCTTTAAAGCAATAAAACCTATAATTATCGTTAAAAGTGCCCACCAAATTAGATCAATTAAATCACCGATAAAATTACTATTTTCATTTGTCAACATATTAGCTGCAATGGACCCTATAGTAATTCCAGTTACATAGTTAAAAAAAGTTAATTGGCTCATTTGCTTTCTTCCCATAATTCTAGTAAGTGCTAATAATACTAAAAAGATTAATGTTGTCTTTAAAATCGAGTGTATAATAATATTAGATACTATCAAATACGTTCACCCCATTAATGTCATGCTATTAATAGTATTTGTATAAATTAGCTAAGTATACTTTATATACTACTATTTATTCATTAATTTTAGGGTAAAATATTAGGTCCTCTTAAATGTTTAAGTCTATATGACAATATCCATTTGGATTTTTTTCTAAATACTTTTGATGATACTCTTCTCCTTCATAAAATGAATTTAGTGGTTCTATTTCAGTAACTATTTGAGATGTATATTTTTTCTGTTGTTCTTCTTTACTTTTAGTTATAATGTCCAAGTCTTCATCGTGTATATAATAAATTCCCGTTCTATACTGGGTTCCTCTATCTGGTCCTTGTCTATTTAATATAGTTGGGTCTATTATCTTCCAAAACTTATCTAAAAGTTCCTTTAGACTTATTTTATCTTCTTCATATTTTACATAACATACTTCTGCATGCCCTGTTTTTCCTGTACATACTTCTTCGTATGTAGGATTCTCCGCATGGCCATTTGCATAACCTACCTTAGTTTCTACAACTCCATTAATTCTAGACATGTATGCTTCAACACCCCAAAAGCATCCACCTGCAAATACTATTTCTTTCATATAAAATCTTACTCTCCTTTCACATAAAAATCATATCAATTGTTATAAATACTTTAATCTTATATTTAAAATTATATATAATAACCACCCTTTTTTATAGTTTTAATGTATATATCTAGCTTTCTCTAATTGTTTTCTGTATATACTAAGATTTTTCATAAGCTTCATAACATCTTGATAACAACTCTATCAAATCATCAAGAGATGTCTTTTTACTGAATCCAAGCCTATTAAACTTTATATCTGCTGTAGCCATATCAAATATTTGTTTTAAATCATTTTCGTCTATTTCTCCTACTTTTAATTTAAGTATCTCTTTCAACATTTTTTCACCTTTCATTTTTATTAAAATATTATTTATCATTGTAGAACTTAGAGTTCTTTATATCTTCAAAAAAAAGTTCATCTATTGTAGTATCAAATAACTTTGCAAGTTTATTAGCCGTCTCCATACCTGGTATCCTCCCTCGTTCTATTTGAGAGATATAATCTTTTGTTACTCCTATAATCTCTGATAAATCCAATTGTGTTAGATTATATTTCTTTCTGTATAATTTTACTCTATTCATATAAATACACTCCTTAATGTTAAATATAGTTTTATCCTCTTCCTATTATTTTACAGAACTACCAGTTCCTTTTCAAGAACTTTTTGTTCATATGACGATAAATAGAACTATATGTTATATAATTGTATATATCTTTTAACATCAAGGTGGTGATTTGTTTGTTCGGTAAAAGATTAAGAGCTCTAAGAAGAGAAAAAGATTTAACTCAAAAAGAATTATCAAAGAAATTAAGTACCTCCGATAGAACTGTAGGATACTACGAAACAGAAGAAAGAAATCCATCACTAGATATTTTAGGAAAACTAGCTGACTTCTTTGATGTTTCTGTCGATTACTTGTTAGGGAGAACTAATATAAAAAACATATATAAATATATTAATAATAATCAATATAATATACATATATCACAAGAAAGTATAGATAAAAACGAACAATTGTTAAAAGAAGAATTTGGTTCATACAATAAAAGCATAAATCAATCTTTACTATATGATATTGAAAATCTAAGTAAAGATAGTAAAAAAGATTTAGAAAAATATATTCAACTTTTAAAACTAAAAGATAATTTCGAGAAAAATTCTAACTCAAAATAAACGTGAAAATAATGATTCCATAAATCTATTAGATTAATACTTGAAATGTTTATCTTACAAAATTAATTTTATTTTTAACTTAATTAGATAAATATCAACTATATTTAAAATTATCTATATCAATTAGTTATTAAATGTTGTTTATAGCTATGTAAAGAGACATGATTTTTATCATGTCTTTTGATTTTGGATTTTTCTAGACTTAATGTTTATAGTTTTAGTAGTTTTCCTTTCATTAGCAACAATATTAATAATTATAATACTTTCTCACTATCTTTTACTATTTCTTTTTCAAATAATTCATTGCTTGATTCCATATAAATTCAGTCATATCCTCTACTGTATTAACATGATAATAGTTACATATTACTTTTTCGTCTACGTTTTTAGATTTAGCAAACTTTCTTAGTACATCGGCTTTAGATGGATCTATTTTATTTTCCTTTGTGCTTTCTCTTTTATCTCTATCTACACTTTGATCTTGATCATCTAACTCTTCAAGAGCAGTCATTCCTATATTAGTCAAATCTCTTAAGGCTCTTGCTTTTGCTCTTGTTTCTGCCATACGTATAATATGCTTTGCTATTAATCTATTAACATTAGTAGGATCTGCGTCTCCATATCCTTCAAATATTGCACCATCTTTAGTAGTTGCTGTAGCTTTTACTATACATTGCATTCCATTTCTGTCATTAGGAAGTTGTACAAGATCTGTCTTTATTCCATTTAATCCTTTTTGATGTGCTGTATCCAAAAGTCCTTCATAAGTCACGAAATCTTTTCCTTGTAAATTTACTATAAATCGTTTATCTATAATACTCATAATTTTCCTCCATATAAAAAATTTATATTAGTCTTATTATTTTATTATTTTCAATTATCTATCCATTATCTTTCGTAAAAAAACTCATATCCTAAGATATGAGTTTTTTCTTTTCTTTATAGTCCTTAATTTTATGCTATTTGTAGTCTTTATATATCTATTATAGTTTATTGTTGAAAGTTTTTTATCATATCTAAAAATACTTCTGTTCCCTTTGACATAACTACTCCTTTGGGAAATATACATGAAAAGTGTCTTGTATATTTTTGTTCTGTTGGCATTATAGAAATCTGTTTATTTTTTATGTCTTCTTTGACAACATGATAGGATATGAGTGTTATTCCAAGTCCATTTTTCACTGCTTCTTTTACTGCATAGTTACTTCCTAATATGATAATGTTTTTAGGTGATATTCTATTAGAAGTAAGAAAAACATTTAAATATTCTTTGGTTCCCGATCCTTCTTCACGACTAATCCATGTTTGATCTTGGAGAGAATCTATAGAAAACTTTTTATTATTTTTATAATAGTTATAGGGTGTAGCTAAAACCATATTATCTTCATAAAAATATTCATGAATAAATTTACCAGATGGTACCATTCCCTCTATTAATCCTATGTCAAGTTCCATATTATCTACCATATTACATATGGTATCTGTATTTTCAATTGTCACTTCTAATTTTAATTCAGGGTATTTTTTAATCATATCTCCTAAAAAAGACGGTAAAAAGTATTCTCCTATAGTAAGACTCGCGCCGATCCTCAAAGTTCCTCTTATTACATTATGATATTCTTTCAAATCTTCTCTTGTTTGTTCCAATATATTTATTATATGTTTTGCTCTTTCATATAACAATCTTCCCGTAGGTGTAATACTTATTTTTTTCTGTTTTATAGATCTTTTAATAAGAACCGTTCCAAAATAATCTTCTAAATGCTTAATATGAAGACTTACACTTGGCTGAGATAGTTTAATAATATCCGCAGCTTTTGTAAAGCTGTTATGTTCTACTACTGTAATAAACGTTTTTAACTCTTCTATCATCTAGCTTTCACTCCCTTAGTTACTAATCATTAGTTTTTTTTATAAAAGCTATAAAATATATGTATTTTATTTATGATTATGATTTTAATATAATTTATTTCTGTAATAAGAGTTTTTTATGCTAATTTTATATTTTATTTTACTATAAGAACAATGTCAAAATATATAAGTTTAAGATAAGGAGGTTCTAAATATGATCTTAAAATTAAAAAATAGTTGCATTACTATAATTCCTGGACTTATAGTATGTAGTTTAATTGCTTATATAAGCAATCTAATAAGTACTTTCTTACCTTCTTTAGGTGCATCTCCTATAGCTATCTTTTTAGGACTACTTATAGGAAACACATTTGGTAATAAAGATATCTATAAAAAGGGAGTTAAATTTTCAGAAAGAGACTTATTATCTTACTCAATAGTATTGCTTGGAGGAACCTTAAGTATAAATGCAATTTTAGAACTAGGTATATCTGGTGTATGTTTTATCATAATTCAAATGATAATAACTATTTTAGGAACAATCTTAATTGGTAGAAGTCTAAACTTTTCTCAAAATTTTCGTCTTCTTATGGCAAGTGGTAATGCAGTATGTGGTTCTTCTGCTATAGCCGCTACTTCTCCTGTTATAAACTCTAATGACGAAGATAAAGCTATCTCCATTACAATTGTTAACCTGATAGGAACTATTCTTATGTTTATCCTTCCTATAGTTGCTAAGTTATTGTTTTCTCATGAAACAGTAAAAACTTCTGCTTTAATAGGTGGTATTCTTCAATCTGTAGGTCAAGTTGTTGGAAGTGGTAGTATGGTAAATGAGCAAGTAAAAGATTTGTCTACTATATTCAAAATTGTTCGTATAATCTTCTTAGTATTTGTTATTTTAAGTTTTAGTATTATAAAGAAAAAATCTTCAGATGATAATACTCAAGCTGATAAAACTAATACTAAGTCTAAATTAAACATACCTTGGTATATATTTGGATTTTTTATAACTTGTTCATTATATAGTATAGGAATAATTTCTCCATATCTTTCTAAAGTTTTTAAAACTGTAAGTAATAACTTTGAAATAATTGCACTTGCAGGTATAGGAATGAGTGTAAACTTTAAAACTCTCATCAAACAAGGACTAAAATCCTCAGTTTATGCCTTATTAGTAGCCATTATTCAGATATTATCTGCTGTATTACTCATAGATATATTTATTTAATATATTTATTAAATCTTTTAAAATGGACAACTCAATATTCTATCTAATATTATTATAATCATATATTACAAATATTCTTGTAACATAGATTGTTTCTTGGCTGAAGATAATATATAATAGATACCTAAGGAATTTTTATTTCGTATTATTGAGGAGGTTTTTTTATGGCAGCACGTGAAGCTTTAGGAATGATAGAAACTCGTGGATTAGTTCCTGCATTAGAAGCGGCAGATGCTATGGTAAAAGCTGCAAGCGTCACATTTTGGGGATACAAATCAATTGGTGGTGGACTTGTTTCAGTTATTGTTAGAGGAGATGTTGGAGCTGTTAACGCTGCAATAGATGCTGGAGTGGAAGCAGTAAGGCTAGTTGGAGAACTTAACTCAGTTAATGTAATCCCTGCACCTCATTTAGAACTTGAAGAAGCTTTATCACGAAAATTATAAAAATCAATTAAAAGCTGCTATATCATATATGGCAGTTTTTTAATTATATCCATTGTTAAAAAATTTTCCTAATGCATTATTTCTAATATACATCAATATTTATACGAACTTATTATACATTTTAGGGGGCATGAACATGAAAAAATTTTGGTTTCATCTTAAAGAACTTTTACCTACAATTATTATAGCCGGTACAGTTGGTCTCATATTAGGTATAAAGAATGTAGAGCTTAACTTCAGAACATCCATAATAATTTTTGTACCATTATTTTTCATTATTCTTACAGTATTGATTATAAAAAATATATTTGGTACTACAAAGCTATTAGAAAAAGGAAAGTATGATGAACTTATAGAAAAATGTGAAGAAAATCTTGAATATGGCAGACTGAATAAGAAACAAAAAAATGCTTTTATAAACAATATTGCAGTTGCATATCATAGGATGGGTAACTTCATTAAGTCAAAAGAGATATTTGATAAAATAGATACGGGTAATTTAGATAAAAATTTAAGATATATATATTATACATTTAAAATAGAAAATGCTTTACTAACTGATAAATACTCTGAGAATATAGAAGAATATATCAAAAAAGCTCTTGATATTTATAAGTTATCTAGTTTCTATCCTACATTAGCATACTATGAAGCATTACATAATAATGAAAATAAATCTCTAGAATATATAAATAATTATATAAACTCAGATGATAGTAAAAAATCAATATGGTCATTTTTCAATACAAGCTTAATTTTTGATAAGTTTATATATGATATAGAAAATAATTATCTTATTGGAATTACTTATTTGGAATTAGAAAAAAGTGATCTTGCTAAAGAATACTTATTAAAAGCTACTAAGTGTGAATATGATAACTACTTTACTTCAAAAGCAAGGGAGTTACTTAGAGAAATATAAATACAATATATATAAATGAGGTAAAATTATGAATGAAAGAATTCCTAATATTTTAAAACCATTATTGAACGAATATGTTGTGAAGCTTAAAGATTGTTATAAAGATAATATATTCGGTGTATATATCTATAATTCAGTAGCATTAGGGGCATTTGATGTAAATAAAAGTGACATTGATATTTTAACCATTATAAACAGAGATTTTACAAATGAGGAAATAGTAAAATTAAAAGTAATACATGATGAGCTAAAAAGTAAGTTTAAATATGCTAAAAAAATGGAAGGAATGTATATTAGAATCGATAATTTAGGTAAGGTCAATTCTGAAATAGAACCATATGTATATTTTGAAAACGGAAAACTTCATGATTCAGGATATTATGATATTAATTATGTTACATGGTGGACACTAAAAAATAATGGTATTGAAATAAATAGTCCTAGTATTAGTGAGCTTAATATAGATATTAATTGGAATCATATTTTACTAACAATGAATTATAATTTAAATGACTATTGGAAGAAAAAATCAGATAAAAAGCTTATATTTCTTTTAGACGAATGGGTTGAATTCTCAGTTTTAACTCTGTGCAGAATTTTATTTACACTTGATAATAAAAAAATATCATCTAAGTGTGAAGCTTTAAAATATACCATGAACTGTGTACCTGATGATTGGAAGTTGTTAGTTAAAGAAGCTATGCGAATAAGAGAGAACTCATCAAAAAAATCTTTATATAAATCAAGAATAAGAAGATCAAAAGAAACAAAAAAGTTTATCAAATATATAATAAATTACTGTAATGAAAAATATGAATTATCTTCAGTATATTAATATTTTTTATATAAACATAACTTTTAAAAGTCTATACTTAGATAAAAATTATTAATGAAATAATTCTTAATATTTCAAAACTGCTATCAAATGAATTTGTATAGAACTTAACTAAGAAAGTTATTAAGATATAATAATTATTTTAATGAAAAATATAACAAAATAAAATTCATAGTTTTAAAATATCTATAAAGTAAAGAGGATATCCAGAATAATTTTTTAAATCATTTTGGAATATTCTCTCAATACTTAAAATAAAAGAGCTTTGATCATTAAGACTTTCAAATATAATTATATCTTTATTTATAAAAATTTTTAATTTGATCGATAGTTAATTCTGTCTTTTCTGCTATAGTCTCTATATCTAGCACATCTAATAATTTTTTTGCTATACTTATTCTCTCTTCCATTCTGCCTTGGTTTTTAATATCATCAATAAACTTTTTACTTTTTTCTAAATCTTGTTTTATTTTATTCCAATACTCCATTTCTTTAGGATATTTGCTTAAATAACTCAATCCTTCATCGCTTATACATATATCCATTTCTCCTATAACTCCAAAGTTGCCTTTGAAGTTTATTTTTCCTGAATTAACGAGTTGTATTATTCTCCAAAAAATATAATCATCTGTAATTCCTATTTCGCTATTTGAAATTATATTTCCAACAACTACTATGGATTTTATGTATTCTCTATCAGTAAATTTCAATATATCTTTATCAAAATAATCTTCACTTACACTTTCTACTTTTCCATTTCTATAAGTACGAAGTACTGATTTTTCTTTTGTCAATATTTCCCATTGATTTAAGGAATTTTGATATTCTACACTATCTATTTTTCTTGCATCTTTCATATATTTATCTAAGTTCTCAGGAGCAATTCCTCCTGGTGATTTTACTAATATTATGCTTTTACTATATCTTACAATAATATCAGAAACATCAACAGTGTAAATATTCACTGATTTATCTTTTAATAAATGAAGTACATAAATCATTCCACATATCTCTTTATCATATTGTCCATACCAAAGGTATATGGTATCATTATCATTTATTTTAGAAATTTTATTATAAAGCTTATCATAATTTTCTTTTAATTTATCTATATCATTATTGTGAATATACGAATATTGTTCATTACGTTCTTTTAGCAAATTTACTCTATCATCTATATTAATTGGATTGTCTATTACTCCATTTGATAAATTATCATAAAAAGATATAACTTTATCTCCGACAATTGATTTTTCTCTATTAATTGCATATTTGAAAATTACTTCTGCACTTTCTGAAAAAACTATATGAATTACTTTCCCCACAGCATCCTCCAAGATCATATAAAATATTCTTTGCTTAATATCTATTTAATTATACCATTAAATACCATATATCACTATTTCTTTTATACAATATTTAATTATTTAATAGACTCTTAATAATATCTTATTCTAGCCATGTAGTAACTTCATTCATTTCTTTTCTTGGTCTCGGATAAGGATTCTGATCTGGATAGCCTATTGCTAATGCAGCTATTAACTCATATTTTTCATCTGTAGCCCAAGAAGTTATTATTTCTGATATATAAGAAACATCACAAATCCAAAGGGTTCCTAGCTCTAAATCTTGAGATACTAAAATCATATTCTGAATGCAAGCACCAATAGATTGTACATCTGTAATACCCCTGTGGTAACTATAATCCTCTTCTATCTTTGAATATGGATTAAAAACTAGTACTACAGCACTTGATTCATCCATAGCCTTTATACTACCTTCACAGCTACCAATACTCTTACCTTCTTTTTTAATTTTATATATATTTTCTCTCATTAACTCTACTAGTTCATCTTTTTTATATCCCTCTACAACAATAAATCGCCATGGTTGTCTGTTCTTTCCAGATGGTGCTTTTATACCAGCTGAAATTATTTTTTCTATAGCTTCTTTCTCTAATTTTGCTTCTTTAAATTTTCTAATACTTCGTCTACTTTCTATTGCTTCGACTACATTCATTTTTTTCACCTCATATATTTAATTGTCTTAGTACACATGTATATATACTTTTAATATTATTTATTCTAATCCTTATATACTTTAATTATCACATATTCCTTACTAAGTCTATAAATAAAAAATACGTTTAAAAGACTTAAAGCCTTTTAACGTATTTCTATAATTATGTTACGATACTATTCTATTTATACAGTTTTTCACTGTTTTTACTTACAAAAAGAGGCTATAAATTATTTCAAACTTTTATTATCTACACATACTACTTAAAATCATATTATAATCTTCCATAGTATCTATATCTGTCAAAATACCTGGATCTCCAATGTCTATGTGTGTAAATCCTTGTGTTCTTACAAACTCCCTTAAATTAGTGTATTTAAAATCTTGCAGTAAGTCCTCAATTAGAAAATTCTTAATGAGTATAGGATGACCTTTTCTTCTGTTATATCGAGGAATAACTATGTCTGCATCTACATTTAACATACTTTTATATGTTTTCTTATTAATTAGTGGATAATCACCAGGAGTAATAAAAAAACGATCTTTATTAATATATTTCAAACCTTTTTTTACCGAACTAAACATACCTGTTTTATAATCTTCATTAAAGACTATTTCTACTTTAGGATATTTATTCAATACACGTATAATTTCTTCTATACGATATCCTCCAACAACTATTATCTTAGAGCATACATCATACATTCCTTCGATACATTTTTCTATGACACACTTTCCATCTATATCTAATGTCATTTTATATTTTCCTGCTCTTGTTGACATACCAGCAGCTAGAACAATACCTTCTACATTCATAAAATTAGTATCGCTCCTTATACCCTATCCTTATTTTTAAGTGCCATAAGTACTTTTTCAGGTGTCATAGGAAGACTATTTATTCTAACCCCTACTGCATTATAAATAGCTTCTCTTATAGCAGGTGCAGATGTATTTAGTGTAACTTCTCCAACTGATTTAGCTCCATATGGACCTGATGGTTCATAACTATCATCAAATTCAACGATTATGTTACCAAAGTCTTTTCTTGTTGGAACTTTATAAGTCATAAAACTATTAGTTTCCATTTTCCCTTTATCATTCATTCTAACCTCTTCATGTAGGGCCATACCTATTCCATGAAGTATACCACCTTCTGCTTGTATTTTAGCAAGAGTTGGATTTATTGGTGTTCCTATATCAACAACTCCTACAAAGTTCTCAACAAAAACTTTTCCTGTATCAGTATTAACTTCTACCTCTGCAAATGCAGCTATATATGGTGGTGGTGATTTATAACATACATATGAATCAGATGCAATTAGTTCTTTTTGAGCATATAAAAGAGTTTTTCCAAGCTCTCCTAAAGTCATATTTTTACTAATACCATCAATAGTTATCTTTCCTTTATCAAAATTAATTGATCTAACTGGAACATTAAGAATTCTTGCAGCTTCTTCAATTATCATCTTCCTCATTTTTTCTCCAGTTTTCTTAACTGCATTACCTGTTACATAAGTTGTACTTGATGCATAAGCTCCACTATCAAACGGTGTAAGGTCTGTATCTGATGATAACACTGTAATATCTTCTGTTTTAATCCCTACTGCCTCAGCACAGATTTGTGAAAGAATAGTATCACTACCTTGGCCTATATCAGTAGCACCTATAAGTAACATAAATGTACCATCTTCATTAAGCTTCAGTGTAGCTGATCCCATATCTTGATAAGGTACTCCTGAACCTTGTCTAGCTATAGCCATTCCAACTCCACGAAATTTATTAGGAGCGACTTGCTTTCCTGGGAATTTTTCATCCCATCCGATAAGCTCCTTTCCTCTTTTAACACATTGTTCGAGTCCACAGCTTTGCATAATTTCATATGGTCCTGTATTTTTAACACCATTACAATCAAATCTAATTGCACATTCACCTTGTTTTATCATATTCATATCATGAATTACAGTAGGGTCTATATTTAATTTTTCAGCAATTTCATTTATTGTATTTTCCAGAGCAAATACCCCTTGTGTTGCTCCAAATCCTCTAAATGCACCTGTCGGAACTGTATTTGTATAGACTCCAGTACCTCTATATCTTGCAGCATCTACCTTATTATAAAGATTTATTACTTTCATTACTGTTGCAAATAATACAGAGTTAGCATGTTCTCCGTGTGCCCCAGATCCACCGATTGCCTTAAGATCAATTGCTGTTATTCTACCATCGTTGTTGGCTCCCACCTTAATATCAAGTCTCATTGGAAGTCTTGGAAGTCCAGCTTCAAAATTTTCTTGTCTTGTAAAAATAATTTTTGCAGGTTTTCCTGTTTTTAGAGTAACTAATGCTGGATAATATTCTGTATTTGCTGATTGCTTTCCTCCATAACCTCCACCTACTCTTGGTTTAATTACTCTGATTTGTCCTATTGGCATATCGAAAGCTTTTGCAAGAGATCTTCTAACATGGAAAGGTACTTGAGTTGAGCTTAATACAACAAGTCTACCATGTTCATCTAAATGTGTAGCACTTCTATATGTCTCCATAAATCCTTGATGGGATGATTGAGTATGATATGTTCTCTCAAGTACAAGATCACTTTCACTTAATACTTTGTCAACATCTCCATAATCAAAGATATGTTTACAAACAACATTTTTTGAAGGATCATATCCAACTGAATCTACAAGACATACCGAATCATCTTCAGGATGTATTATTGTAGAATTTCCTTCAGATTTTTCTATATCAAGAATAGGCTCTAATACCTCATATTCAACTTTTATAAGTTTTTTTGCTTTTTCTGCACTTTCTTCACTTGTAGCCGCTATGATAGCAACGTCATCTCCTACATAACGTACATATTCATCTAAAATATAAGTATCCTGTGGTGATGTTTCTGGATAAGCTTGACCTGCCCTTGTATATCTATTTTTCGGTGCATCTTCATGTGTTAATATACATTCTACCCCAGGGACTTTTTTTGCTATATCTGTATTAATAGACTTTATTCTTGCAAATGCATGAGGACTTCTTAAGATTTTTACAATAAGTGTATTTTTTGGAGCTAAGTCATCTGTATATACAGGTTTTCCAAGTATAAGTCCCAGTCCATCAACTTTTGGAATACTTCTAGTTACCTCTTTCATAATTATACCTCCTCTAAAAATCTTCTAATTGCTCTTAGTTGTCCCTCATATCCTGTACATCTACAAAGATTGTTTGTAAGATAGTGCTTTATTTCATCATCTGTTGGACTTCTAAGTTCATTTTTCATTGCAAGTACAGTAAGTATAAATCCTGGACTACAGTATCCACATTGATCTACACCCTCTTCCACTATACATTGTGCTAATCTTTTTCCTTCTTCACCAGTTCCTTCCACAGTTATTATCTTATGACCATCACATTTAGCTGCAAAAGTTCCACATGAAAGAATAGGTTTTCCATCAACTAATATAGTACATAAACCGCATGATGTAGTATCACAACCACGTCTTACACTATAGTATCCTAGATTTCTTAATGTATCTAATATATACTCGTGAGGCTTAACTTCTACAGTTTTGTCTTCTCCATTTACATTAATTTTTATTTGCATTATAGCACCTCCAGTATTGCAGATTTCACAAGTGCATGACAAAGGTGAGTTCTATATTCACTTGAGCCTAGTCCATTAGTTCCGAATTTAAGCTCCTCTGAAGCAATTTTACCTGCCATGTCTGCTGTTTCTTCATTGATTTCACTAGAGTTTAGATATTCTATTGCTTTTTTAGGAAATTCTCCTATACCTGGTCTTGCACCTACAGCTATTTTAAAACCATTATCTCCTTTAGAAACTGCAACATTAAGAATTGCATAATCTGCAATAGAGTTTCTCATCATTTGGAAAGATGCTCTTAAGTTTTCTTTTTTTATAATAA
Organism: Gottschalkia purinilytica; assembly: GCF_001190785.1. Taxonomy (NCBI): domain Bacteria; kingdom Bacillati; phylum Bacillota; class Tissierellia; order Tissierellales; family Gottschalkiaceae; genus Gottschalkia; species Gottschalkia purinilytica. The sequence continues at coordinate 376,293 of NZ_LGSS01000001.1, forward strand.
TTTTTTCAAGAAGGTCTTTTTCTTTTTTGGAGTCAATAAATTCATCAAGAGTCATTTCTCCGCCATTATGAAGTATAACTTTAGTATCTAAAACTCTAAGAGCTGTAATAAAGTCTGAAAATCCATACTTAGCATGAACAGTTCCTCCTACAGTTACCATGTTTCTCAATTGAACACCTACAATATTTTCAACTGAATGAGATAATAAATTATCAAAATATTTCTTTAAAAGTTCATTTGTCTCAATCTCTCTAAACGTTGTCGTTGCACCAATTTCAATTGTAGCATCAGTTTCTTTGATATAATCCATTTCTGTGTCAGATAAGTCAATTGCTAAACCAATATGTCTCGGTCCAAGATGTATAAATGCTCCACCCCCTATCAGTAACGAATCTTTTTGGGACATTAAAAGATCATATGCTTCTTTAGGATTTTTAGGCTTTTTATATTCACCTATTGTAGTAATTGCCACTACTTATCACTCTCCCGTCTTAATCATATTTTTGGCTGATTCTGACATGATATATTAGACAGCCTATTTGATTTTATATAAACTTCGTTATACTATCGATAGTATAACGAAGGTATATACTAGATTAAAGATTTTTGATAACAGTTATATTCATAAAAATCCTTTAAGTTAACTAAATAATTTTAAATTTTTTATATTATTTAGCTCAGTAATCATTATTACTCTATTATTTTTTATTTTAAATTGTATTTTCAAATTAATTTAAAGATAATAAAGTAAATAGACTATTGAATTTTTATAATTTTCTTGTTATACTTTGCTTAGTATAACGCAATCATATTTTTATAGTTAATTTCTTTTAAGTACTTATGAAATTTAGTTATTTTTATCTCAACTTATTGTAGTAGTTATTATTGTATGGTATTCTTTTGTCTTAGTTAGACTTTATGATTGATCTAAAATATTGTAATAAACAATCTATTGGTAATGTCTATTTGGTAATACTAATTATAGTATAACAAAACTGTACATTATGACTGAGGTTTCTGCTAGTGCTTATTTTTATAATTTTATATTAAGGAAAATTTTTTAGCTCCATATAACGATTCTAGACTTCCTGTATCAACATATTTTACTAATTGTCATACTAATCACAAGTATTTATTGTTTCTATTTTGTGATTAACTTTAAATAATACTGTTAATATCGTTATATTGTCAATAGTATAACGATGACGTATTACATTTATCACTATAAGTAACTTTTAAGTATATATGATGAATAAGAGTTTTATCTTATATAAATTCATATACTTATAGCGATTAAAATTACAATTGTTGAATAATATCTTAGTTATTTAACTTAGTCACTCTAATTCTATATAGGAAACTGGAAAGTTTAGATATCGTTTTCCTATCATGACTTGAAAATATTATGACAAGGATTCATTATACATTGCTTTAAGTAATCATCATTTTTAAAGCTTTCTATAGAACTCTGATGTATAGATTAAGTACGGTGTTTCTTCACTTATTCTAGCTAAAATTCCTATATCATTTTCTAAAAATCTAACATATTCATATGAAATATATATATCCTGAGGAAAAGTTCTGAGATAAGTTCGTCTTATTTCTGCAAATCTAACTTTTAGAATATCTTCATGAGTTAATATACATATCAACATATAAGACTTGTTTGGATTGTTATGCGTTTTTTACACTGTCCTTGTAAATGTATGTAACATCTATATAGAATTATACCTTCTTAAATTTAAATTAACTTTTTACGTTTTCATATTATACATTTTTCAACTTCTTTTCAAGTCATATTTATTAATTCTATATTATCTGTTTTCTATATTTAATAAATATATATTAACTGAACTGTAAAATTTTTTATAAAATGCATAAAGTGAATCACTAGAAATTATTATGTTATTAGACAAATTACAAAGAAATCTTTAATGAATTTTTTTAGAAACTCCATAAGATTTTTTAAACGAGTCATTTTTTACATATATAATTACTTAATACTACCTTAAAATAATTAAAATACGTTTATAAATAAATTTATTTATAAACGTATTTTTTATTATTTTTATATCATCAATTTATATCTCATCTATAAAATATTTATGAATTTCGCCTTTGAGTTTTATATTATACTTTCTTAATGTACTATCCAAAGCTTTTAATGTTATGTATAGTTTTTCTTCATAACAGTTTTCTCCCATATGTCCGATCCTTAAAACTTTATCTTTTAAGTAATCAAAAGCTCCTGCAATCATTATGTTATGGTCTTTAAGCATATCATTATATATATTTCTATAAGAAACTCCTTCTGGAACTAAAATAGTTGTAACTGTATTGGAAAATCCTTCTAAAGGATATAATGATAGTCCTGAATTTACAATAGCCATTCTTACAGCATTTGCTATCTTTTTATGTCTATAAACATAGTCATTTTTTGAAAGCAATCTATCAATAGCACAATCTAGTGCATAAATATCACTTATAGGTTGTGTATATGGGAACCATTTATCTTCATACCAATTTTTCCATACTCCTATATTGCAATAAAATCCTGCAATAGGTATTTTTCTGTTTGATATAATATTCCACGCATCATCACTTATACTTAAGAAAGTTAGTCCTGGAGGTGCAGATAAGCATTTTTGTGATCCTCCAAGTACAATATCCATGTTCCACTCATCTACTTTTACTAGTTCTCCTCCTATAGCTGATACAGAATCTATAATAGACACAATTCCATATTTTTTTAATAACGGACATATTTCATCTACAGGATTCACTATACCTGCTGGTGTTTCACAATGAACAAGTGTGGCAACTTTAAAATCACTATCTTCTTTTAAAAATTCTTCTAATTCTTTAATATCTATTGATTTTTTATAGTCTGATTTAAAATACACAACATTTCCGCCATACATTTTAGCAAAGTCACCAAAACCATTACCAAATATACCATTATCGATACATAATACACGATCTCCTGGCTCTATTAATGAGGCACATGCTGCTTCCAGACCTAGTATTCCTTCTCCATCTAATATAAGTACATCATTATTAGTATTTAAAAGCCTCTTGATCTTATTACAAGTATTTTTATAAAATTCAAAAAAATTCTCATCTAAATCAGGATTAGTAGGTTCAATTGACATAGCTCTTCTAACTTCTTCATGTACTTGAGTAGGTCCTGGTGTCATAATAAGTGGATGTCTCATAATCATATCAGCTCCTTCTTTACTAGTATGTAACATATCCTCTATAATATTTTATTTAATTAATATATAGCTAAATATTGAATGGGTACATTGTAAGTGTATGGATATTATTAATCATTTTACCAGTACAATTCTACAATGTCAATGTATACATTATTTCTATATCTTTAAATAAAATAAAGCACCTAACTCATGAATTAGATGCTTTACTGTTATTTTAAATACCTTTTATCTCATACTTTTAGTTTATATTATTCTTCATCTTTAAACACTACAATATCTTCTAACTTATAGACTTCATTAAAAATTTACTCCTGTAATTCTTTATTTTCATCTATTGTTTTGTTTTCATCAATAATTTTTTTAAATTCTTCTATTTGATTATCTAATCTAGTAATAACAGAGTTTAAATCTTCAATAGTCTCACTTTTATTTTTTATCATTTTTATGTCAAGAATACTCCTACTTCTTTAGGTGGGTGATGAATTGACATTTGTCGATAGACAAGTATTGAAATACACCTTAGTATATGACATATTGTATATATAATAAGATTCTTAAAGGTGGTGAAATAATGTATCTAACAACTGTTAATAGACTTAGATTAAATCAAAATGAATTTAATCTAGTAAAAGAGTTATGTTGGTTATCTAAAAACTTATATAATTCTACTTTATATGAAGTAAGACAACATTATTTCAACACTAGTGAGTTTTTAAAATATACAAAAGCATACCATATTTTAAAAAATACTGAAAACTATAAATTACTTCCTTCTCAAGTAGCACAACAAACTATGAAAGTAGTTGAAAGAACTATGAAATCATTCTTTGGACTACTTAGAGAGAAGAAAAAAGGTAATTATAATAAACCTATTAAAATCCCTAGATATTTAAATAAAGAAGGTAAATTTGTATTATTATATACTCCTGCTCATATGAGATATATTAGTAATAATCAAATAAGACTTACTGTAAAAAAAGAGTTATTAGAAAAACACAATCTTAAAGAACTTATCATTACAATACCTAAGCATATAATAGGTAAAACTATAAAAGAATTAAGAATTAATCCACTAGGGCAATTTCTAAAAGTAGAATTTATTTATCTTAATAATGAAAACAACTATCCTAAAGTTACTAAAAATAAGAATATATTATCTATTGATTTAGGTATAGATAATCTTTGTACTATGATAAACAACGTAAATAATCAGCCTATCATCATAGATGGTAGAGAAATAAAATCTATTAATAGATTATTTAATAAAAACTTATCAAAATACAAATCTATATCTAAAAAAGTTAATGATAGATATTCAACTAAAAAAATAGACAGATTATACTATAAGAGAAATAATGTATTTAAAGATAAATTCCACAAAGTCAGTAACTATATTATCAATTATTGTATAGATAATAATATTTCAAAAGTAATAATTGGCTACAACCAAGAATGGAAACAAAATATAAATATTGGAAAAACTAATCA